>NZ_JABJWD010000032.1:0-409 GCF_013155425.1 Gluconacetobacter entanii
CTTCTGGAGCACTTCGTGGCGGGAACGCCCGCCCGGAGCGCTGCCGAACTTGTCGGCGTCAATCGCAATACAGCGACCCTGTATTACCGGAAATTGCGAGAGATCATCGCGGAACAGATTGCTCATGAGGCACCGGTCTCAGGTGAAATCGAAGTCGATGAGAGCTATTTCGGTGGACATCGCAAAGGAAAACGGGGCCGGGGTGCTGCCGGGAAAGTGGCTGTCTTTGGCCTGCTGAAACGGCATGGCCGCGTCCATGCCGTCATGATCCCCAATGCCGGGCATCAGACGCTGATGTCGATCATTCGAAAGAAAGTGCAGCCGGATTTCAATCGTCTACAGCGATTCCTGGCACGCTTACGACAAACTGGATGTCTCGGAATTTCATCACGAACGCATCGATCACAGC
>NZ_JABJWD010000033.1:0-3563 GCF_013155425.1 Gluconacetobacter entanii
TGCTTCATGATCCATACTCCAATCAACGCAAGGAAAATGGAATCACAGAGCAGACCTCAATACCAGAGGGTTTTTCGAACCCTCCACCTGCAGTCATGGCAGCCGCTGCTGCATTATGGCACCGATCCCTTCACCAATGGCAGGCGGGCGCAGTTCTCGCGCGTGCTGGCGTTCTGCGTGCGGGCCGACTACCTCAGTGGCGGGGTGGGCTGGCTGGTGGGCACGCTGGGCGTGGCGCTGTTCGGCACGGCCATGGGCTGGCCCGCAGCCGACCAGGGGGCGGCGATGCTGTACATGACCACCATCGCGTTCATGAATTTTTCATGGTCGGCGGGGGTGTTCCGGCTGTGCAATTCCTTCTGGCTCAACATGCTGGTTGACCTGTCGGGCACGTTGGTGCGCACCGTGGGGTCGGGGCTGGGCTTCCTGTATCATATGGGGCTGGATTATTACCTGCTGGTGTGGAGCATGACACAACTGGCCATGTTCACCACCAGCACCGGGCTGGGCCTGCTGCAACTGCGGCTGGCGGGCGGCATCCGCTTCAATCCGTTTGCCCGCCTGGCGGAGGGCGATGCGCCGGGCATCTGGCGCTTCACCCTTTCCACCAGTGACAACCATGTGCTGAGTTCGGTTTTCAACCAGTTCGGCACGCTGCTCGTCGGCGGCCTGCTGGGTCCGGCCGATGCCGCCGTCTATCGCGTCTCGCGCCAGATTGGCGAGGGCATTGCCAAGCCGGCCCAGCTCATGGTGCCCGCCCTGTACCCCGAATTCATCCGCCTGCGTGACAGGCAGGACTGGTACGGCATCAAGCGCGTGACCGTGCAGCTTTTCCTCACGATTGGTGGTTTTTCCATCGCCCTCATGGGGGTGGCGATGCTGATGGGCAACATCCTGCTGACATGGATGCTGCATGTGCACTGGCATGGTGGCCGCCACCTGATCATGCTCATGCTGGGCAGCGCCGTGCTGGGCCTGGGCATCGTGCCGCTCGAACCACTGCTGACCGTGATCGGCCAGGTCTCGCGCGTGCTCCGTACCCGCATCATCGTGACCCTGACCTACCTGCCGCTGGTTTATGGCATGACCCGGCTGTGGCGGCTTGAGGGGGCTGCGGCGGCAGGCGTCGTGGCGGGACTGATCATGTTTGGCATCTGCCTGCGCCCGGTGCTGGCCTGGTTTGGCCAGATGGCGCCGGGCCGTGCACCCGCCCGCCCCGTCACGGCGGAAACACAGGGCGGGGAAGGCGGGACGGGCACCTCCTGATGGACCGCCCCGCTCAGATCAGAAGCTCGCCGTCAGGCTCACATTGAACGACCGCCCCATGCCGGGCAGGGCGCGCAGGCTGCCGGTGGCGGCGTAATCGGCCAGCGACCAGCCGCCCAGCGGCAGTTCGTATTTCTGGTTCAGCACGTTGTCGATGCTGGCATCGAGCGTCATGTAGCGCCAGTGATACTGCCCGCCCAGCCCCAGCAGGGCATAGCCGGGGGTGCGGGGTTCGTTGCGCACCCAGTCCACCGTGTCCTTGGCCTTGACGAAGGTCATCTCGACCCGGCCGCTCCAGTTCTTCCACCGTTCGTTCAGCGTGACGCTGCCATTGGTGGGCATCTGGTGGTACAGCCCCGCGCCATTGGTCAGGTCCTGCCCGCGCACCCAGTTGAGGTTGGCCACGATCTCGCCCCGGCCAAAGCGGGCATTCTGCCACAGCCGGTAATTGCCCGATCCGTTGATGCCGTAGCTCTGGGCATTATGGTTGGCAAAGCCCAGCGTGTAGAACTGCCTCGCGCTGGCAAGGCGGTAGGCGTTTATGTAGTCGTGGGTGTAGGTGTAGTAGGGCTGGACCTTGAGGTCCCACCGGTCGCCATCGGGGTCATGCCAGTCAGCGGTGATGGAGGCGGTATTGGCGACCTCGGGCTTGAGGTCGGGGTTGCCCACGTAGCCGTTGCCATCGCCAAACCAGTTGATCATGCTCGTGACCATGGCCGAGCGGCCCCAGGCATAGCGCTCGTACAGGTTGGGCGAGCGGGTCTTGCGGGCATAGCCGCCCTCGATGGTCAGGTCGCGGCGTGGCTTCCAGCGCACCAGGGCGGTGACATCGAAGTTCACATCCGTCCGGCCCCGGTCGGTGGTGTTGAAGGCATTGGCCGCGTTGATGTTGGCCATGTTCATCATGCTCATGGTCGATGAATAGCCCGATACCGGGCCGGTATTCATCATGACCAGGTCATTGCGAAAGCCCAGCAGCGTGGTCACGCGCGGGGTCCAGGCGGCCTCCCATTCCACAAAATGGCCCAGCCGGTCGCGGTGGCCGTTATTGATGCTGTGATAGGTGTCCGGCCCCATCATCATGCTGCCCGCAACCGGCGGCCACCAGTCATTGAGGCCGGAATGGTCGAACGAACTGCCCAGCCGCAGGGTCTGGCCTTCCGCCAGGGGGATGGTGGCCTTGATGCTGTAGCCGGCCATGCGGGCATTGGTGTTCATGGGCATGTGGGTGGTCTTGGCGCGGTCGGGCAGGAAGTCCATGGCGTGGTCCTCGCGCTGCCAGTAGCCCCGGGCCTCAAGCTCGCCCCAGTCGAACGTGCCGAGATACTTGCCGTTGACGAAGGTGGAGCGGTTGTTCGTCATGTCCATGTACTGGTTGGCAAACCCTTCATGCGGGGTGTCCTGCTGGCCAAAGGTCAGGGCCAGCAGATGGTTGCCCTTGTGCACGCCAAAGGTCACGGCATGGTTGTAGGTCAGGTAGCTTGTCGAGCGCACCAGCCCCGCATCCCCGCCACCTTCATAATCACCCGCCTGCGCGTAGGAGGCATTGTAGCGCAGGCTGAACGTGTCATTGGCCACCGTCAGGCTGCCCGAGGCGCCATACCCGCCGCCATTGCTGCGATAGGTGCCGGTGACATGCCCGGTCACGAGCACCTTGCCATGCCTCGCAAACTGCGGGTCCTTGCGCTCGACATCGATCGTGCCGCCGGTGCTGTCGCCGCCCATGCTCACGGGGGTTATGCCCGCGATGGCGGTGGCGGTGTCCACGCTGTCGGGGTCGATGAAGGACAGGGCAGGGTTCATGTGGTTGGGGCAGCCCGAGGCGATGCGCACGCCATCGACCACGGTGGCCACGCGGTCATCGGCCATGCCGTTGAGCACGGGCAGCGAGGCCAGCCCGCCTGCGGAATACGTGCTGACACCGGGCTGGTTGCGAAACAGGCTGGCGGCATCGGGGCTGCTCAGGCTGGCCGCCGTGCGCTGCGTGGCGGAAGGGGACGCCGCTGAAAGCAGGCGGTCGCCCATGGGGGTGCTGTCCGCCGTATCCTCGATCGAGAGGCCGGGCAGGGTCACGGTTGTCTGGGCGCGCGCGCCCAGCGGGTGCAGGGAGGCCGCCAGCATGCAGCCGCCTGCGGCCACCACGAGGGGGGGGGCCGTTTTTTTCATGGAAGTCACTTTTCATGTCCTGAACAGGAAAACGAAAGACGCGCACGCCCGTATGGACGCGCGGCAGCGCGTGAGTTCAGGAGATGGAAGGTGGCCCGCAGGCCGGGGGCAGCCCCAGCGGAGTGGGAGGG
>NZ_JABJWD010000034.1:0-87240 GCF_013155425.1 Gluconacetobacter entanii
GCGACAAGACCGACAGATCATTCGCAGCGATGATTTATCTCACCGCCGCAATCATCAATTCGCGTTAATTCCCAACAGACCCTGGAAAAATACTCACCATTTATCCCAAACGGTCCTGGCCTGACGCAGGGGCATGTCGGGCACGATCATGGGGTGGGCATGTTTCGCGATCCCGACCCGCTGTGACAGGTAGATGCCCGAATGGCCCGAACATAGGTAGGCCACAAAGCAGCCTGTCGCGATATAGACGATATTGGTCGCCCCAAACAGTTCGATCCCCATGAAGGTGCAGGCCAATGGCGTATTGGCGGCACCCGCAAAAACCGCGACAAACCCGACACTGGCCAGCAGGTCCACAGGCACGCCCAGAAGCCCGGACAGCGTATTGCCCAGTCCCGCGCCGATAAAGAACAGGGGGGTGACCTCTCCGCCCTTGTATCCCGTCGCCAGTACGACGACCGTGAACAGCAGTTTGTACAGCCAACTCCACGTATAATCGCCGGTGTGAAAGAAATTCACGATCGAGGCCCCGTCCTGCGTCGCCGCGACGACGCCAAGGCCCAGATAGTCACGCGACCCCACAAGATAGACCAGCGCGATGGTTGCGACGCCCCCGATGGCCGGACGCAGCCATGCAACAGGGCAGGCGCGGCGGATCACGGGGGCCAGGCGATGAACGGATTCGGCAAACAGCAGGCTGGCAAGTCCGAAGCAGACCGCCGCAAGCCCGACCTTGGCCAGCAGGACAGGGGCCATATGGAAAACGCTGCCGCCCCAGTCGGGAGCACCGGCGAACGATACGCGATAGGATGTGTGGTGGATGCCCCAACCATGGCAGGCCCAGTCGGCAAAAATGGAGGAAAACGCGGCAGGCAGCAGTGGCCTGTAATTGATCCGCCCGATGCTCAGGACCTCAAGCGCGAAGATCGCGCCGGCAATGGGGGTGCCGAACACGGCCCCGAAACCCGCGGCTATGCCCGATGTCAGGATAATCCGCACGGCATGCGGATCAAGCCGGAACAGGTGGCCAAAGCCTGATGCAATACTGCCGCCGATCTGTACCGCCGTGCCTTCGCGGCCGACGGAGGCCCCGAACAGGTGGCTGATGACGGTTGATACCAGGACAAGGGGCGCCATGCGCAGGGGAACACCGCCCCCGGGTTCATGGATCTGGTCGATGATCAGGTTGTTGCCGCCTTCGGCACACCGTCCAAACGCGTGATAGGCCAACCCGACCGCGACACCGGCCAGTGGCAGCAGCCATAACAGGCCGGGATAGGCGATCCGGCAGGCTGTAACCTGATCCAGAAGCCAAAGAAATATCGCACATAATGTACCAATGCAGGCCGACATCGGCACGAGGATGCAGCCCCATTTCAGAATGACGCGCATGTTCGCGACCGATGTCGCGATAAGCCGGGAAAGGGTCATGGATGGAAATGCCTGTACGGAATTGGAAATGGTGCCCTGGCTGCGGGGACAATGCCCCGGCAGGCATGTGGTGACGGATGGTTGTGGGGTATGGCGCATGACGTCTGTACGGATTCCTCCCTCTGCTGCCATGATGGCGAGGTAGGAATCATCAGCCCGGCGGGCGGTTTGGCATCCTGCGAGCAGGAAAGCCGGGCAGAGTCCATTGCCGGACGGCAGGATGCGTTTTCCCCCGTGGGGAAGTCAAGCCGTGCCGGCGTGGCCTGCGTGCCGGAACGGATGTCGATCATCCGACTGGCTCGCAGGGTATGGAATGTATAATGTCGCGTCTTCTGGCCCGGTCTGCCGATGTGTGTCGTGGTGACCTTGGGATCAGGACGCGGATTTCACGATGGTTCTTCCGGCGGGGTGGGAACTCCATGGCCTGCCGTATGGCCCGTTGTCGGGCGTCGATATGTGATGCCGGCGTGGAATGCATATGAAACCAGCCGTGTGCGGTGGGAGGGAAGAACATGAAAAATGCCGATGAAATCTGGGTCGGTGTGGATGCCCTTGGCGCGGCGTTCTGCGATTTTGCCGACCGCATATGGGATACGCCCGAACTGGCCTATGACGAGTACCGCTCTGTCGAGACGCAGCGCGACATGCTTGAACGCAATGGCTTTCGCATCACGCGCAACCTTGCGGGAATTCCCACCTCCGTCATGGGGGAGGCAGGCGCAGGCGGTCCGGTCATCGCCTTCCTTGGCGAATTCGATGCGCTGCCGGGACTGAGCCAGCAGGCCGGGGTGGCGTGTTCCAGCCCCCTTGAGGAGACGCAGAACGGCCATGCCTGCGGGCACAACCTGCTGGGTGGTGGCGCGATGCTGGCGGCCACGGCGCTGAAGAACTGGATGGCGGAGAAGGGAATTCCCGGGACGGTGCGCTATTATGGCTGCCCGGCGGAGGAAGGGGGCGCGGCCAAGACCTTCATGGTGCGTGACGGCGTGTTCGATGATGTCGATATCGCGCTGTCATGGCATCCCGGGTCGATCGTGGGGCCGTTCTATCCGGCGTCACTGGCCAATACCCGGATCGACTTCACGTTCCATGGACGGGCGTCGCATGCGGCCGCGGCGCCGCATCTGGGCCGTTCCGCCCTTGATGCGGCGGAACTGATGAATATTGGCGCCAATTACCTGCGCGAACACATGCCATCGACCGCACGGCTGCATTATGCCTATATCGATGCGGGGGGACAGGCGCCCAACGTGGTGCAGTCACGGGTGACGATCCGCTATCTCGTGCGTGCCGATGACCTGCGGCAGTTGCGTGAACTGGTCGAACGGGTGCGTGCGATTGCGCAGGGTGCGACACTGATGACCGAAACGACGGTGGAGGAAGCGGTCGTCAGCGCGGTTTCCAACCTGATGGGCAATACGCCGCTGGAAGATACGCTGTGTGCCAACCTGACCCGGCTTGGGCCGCCGTCCTATGCACAGGCGGATTATGACTTCGCGCGGGAGATCCAGAAAACCCTCAGCCCGCAGGACATCCGTGCGGCCTATCTGGCGGCCGGGGTGCCCCCGCGCGATGATACGCCGCTGTGCCAGATGATCGCGCCACGTGAATTCGTGCCGCCGCCCTTTGGCTCCACCGATGTGGGGGATGTAAGCTGGGCGGTGCCTACGGTGCAGGCATGGGGGGCTACATGCGCCATCGGCACGCAGCTTCATTCATGGCAGATGACGGCGCAGGGCAAGAGCGGCATTGCGCATAAAGGCATGATCCATATGGCCAAGGTGCTGGCCGCGACGGCGCGTGATGTCCTGCAGAGCCCGACGCTGCTGGAACGTGTGAAGGCGGACCATGCCCAGCGTCTGGCGCAGGATCCCTATATCTGCCCCCTGCCGGCGGATGTCATGCCGCCGGTGGCGGAGCGATGAGGCCGGGGTCTCCCCGGTTCCCGCCTTATTCCGGCACGGCCCATTCAACGTGGAAATCCGCCTCCCCATCGCCAAGGTAGCGGCACAGCGACGCCAGGATCCCGCGCGCTTCCTCCTCGAAACGGAAGGGCGGGTTGGCGATGATGATCCCGCTGCCATTGAGGCGTGAGGGGTCAAGCGGTGGCCGCAGCGTCAGTTCAAGCGTCAGGAGCTTGCGCTGCCCCGCGTCCTTCAGCCCATTGATGAAGGCACGGACCGGGGCGCGGTGCTTGATGGGATACCACCCTGCGACGATGCCCGCGGGAAAACGCTGGCGTGCGGTCATGATGGCCGTGCCGAGGCGCTGGAATTCATCAGGCCGCTCGAATGGCGGGTCCATGAAGACCAGTCCGCGCCTGGCCTGTTTTGGCGGCAGCAGCGCAGTGATGGCCTGGTAGCCGTCACGCCCATGCACGCTGACATTGCGGTCATGGCGGAACAGGTGCCGCAGGGCCTGCTGGTCCTCGGGGTGGAGTTCGCAGCAGATCAGGCTGTCGCCGGGCCGCAGCAGGCGCGCGACAAGGGCGGGGGAGCCGGGATAGGACAGCCGCCCGGCCTGTTCGTCGCGCATGACCGCACGGATGACCTCCAGCCAGTTTTCCACGTCCGGCGCGTGGTGGCTCCCCTGTGGTGCATCCAGCAGGCGGCCGATGCCCTCGCGCCATTCCCCGGTGGATTGCGCCTGCGCGCCGGACAGGTCATACAGGCCGATCCCCGCATGCGTGTCGAGGACGCAGAAGGGCGATGGCTTGCGCCGCAGCGCCCCGATCAGCGCCATCAGCACGACATGTTTCATGACATCAGCAAAATTGCCAGCATGGTAGCTGTGTCTGTAATTCACTCTCTGTCGGTCCCGCAGGTTGATCCGCCCCGTATGTGGGGTGAGGGAGTGTTAGTGCATGGCCGCGCCCTTTTCCATCACCGCCTGCCGTTTGTGGCGCCGCGCCAGCACGAACAGCCCCACGCCCGTCGCCATGATGGCGGCATAGAGGGCAAAGGCGGCCGGATTGCTGGCCGCCATGCCCAGAAGTGACAGTGTTGCCGCGACAAGGGCGAAGCCGGGCACGACGGGATATCCCGGCACGCGCCATGGGCGGTGCAGGTCCGGCCGCATGCGCCGCAGGCGAAACATGCTGCCCATGGCAAGCACATACATCGTCAGCGCCCCGAAGACGGACATGGTCACGATACCGGCCGTCAGTGGCTGCCCCCCGACAGTGATGTGGCGGTCTCCGTAGATCGCCACGAACCCGACCATCCCACCTGCGAGTATCGCGGCCCATGGCGTTCCGAACCGTGGATGCAGCCGCCCCAGCAGGGCGGGAAGGTAGCCTTCGCGCGCCATGGCATAGATCTGGCGCGAATATCCCATGATGGTCCCGTGAAACGACGCGACAAGACCGAACAGCCCCAGCCAGACCAGCATGTGGACATACCCGCTGCGCGGTCCCACGACGCTGAGCATCGCCTGGGGCAACGGGTCGTTGATGTTCGCCAGCGCCTTCCAGTCACCCACGCCTGCGGCCATGACCATGACGCCAAAGGCCAGCAGCATCAGCGTCACGATGCCCGCGACATAGGCCATCGGGATGGTGCGTTGCGGATCGCGCGCTTCCTCCGCCGTCATGGCCACCCCTTCGATCGCCAGAAAGAACCAGATCGCGAACGGCGCTGCCGCCAGGATGCCGGGGATGGCATGCAGGGTGAACGTGTCGGACCCCGCCCATCCGTCATGGACGAAGTTCGCCCACGAAAATCCCGGCGCGACCACAGCCATGAAGACGAGGAGTTCGGCGATCGCTGCGATGGTGACAACCAGTTCGAACGCGGCGGCGATGCTGACCCCCGCGATGTTGAGCGCCATGAACACGACATAGGCCCCGCCAGCCGCCGCGCGTGCGCTGACATGCGGATACTGCACATGCAGGTACGCACCGATCGCCAGCGCGATGGCGGGCGGGGCGAAGACAAGTTCCACGATGGAGGCAAGCCCCGCGATGAAGGCAGGTACCGGCCCGTATGCCGCCAGCACATAGGCGAACGGACCGCCTGCATGCGGGATCGAGGTCGTCAGTTCGGTATAGGAGAAGATCAGCGCCGAATACATCAGCGCGACCATGACCGTCGTCACCACAAAGCCCAGCGTGCCCGCCGCCGTCCAGCCGTAGCTCCAGCCGAAATACTCGCCCGAGATGACAAGGCCGACCGCAATCCCCCACAGGTGAAAGGCGCCCAGCCGCCGCCGCAGGTGCACCGGCCCCGCATGCGCAGGGGAAGGCGGTGAAGGCCGGGCGGGGGAAAGGGGTGATGCAGGCATTGTCCATGGTCTGAAGAGGAAGGGTGGGGCGGGCTTGCTGCGGGCGTGCGCGTACCGTCATGATGACAGTGGCATGATAACGGGGGCCGATTCCAGATTATGTTACCATTATGCAATAAGAGGGGCGTCGCGGCGATGCAGGCGATCATGCAGCGGCGCGGCCTGCGCCGTCACCGGCCATCACTGGCAGGACAGGCAGGGACACAGGCAGGACGGGGGCAGCCACGGTGACAGGACTTTTACAGGCGGACGGGAATGAACCGTGGCGCTGGCCGGAGGCGCGCTGGCGCGGGATCGTCAACCGTGTCCGGGCCGGGCGCAGCCTGCAACCGACTCGCTGGCCCGATGGCGCCCGCTGCGCCTTTGCGATCTCGTTCGATGCGGACCATGAGACGATACCCCTGCGTGACGGGGACGAAAGCCCCATGCGCATCAGCCAGGGCCAGTATGGCAGCAGGCGTGGCATCCCGCGCATCCGCAGGCTGCTGCAGGAGGCGGGGATCCCGGCGACGTTCTTCTACCCCGCCGTGTCGGCCATGCTGTATCCGGACGAGGTCCGGGCGCTGGTAGGCGATGGCCATGAAATCGGCATCCATTCATGGATACATGAGCGCAACACGCAACTGCCGCCCGAAGATGAACTGCGCCTGTCCCTGCGCGCGCGGGAGGTCCTGGCGGATATCAGTGGTGTGGAACCTGTCGGCATCCGCACCGCAAGCTGGGATTTTTCCGTCCATACCATGTCCATCATCGAACAGATGGGCCTGCTGTATGACAGCAGCCTGATGGCGGATGACGATCCGTATGAACTGCTGGCCGACGGACGGCCCACGGGCATTGTCGAACTGCCGCCCGAATGGATACGCGAC
The DNA here is from genome assembly GCF_013155425.1 of Gluconacetobacter entanii. NCBI lineage: Bacteria > Pseudomonadati > Pseudomonadota > Alphaproteobacteria > Acetobacterales > Acetobacteraceae > Gluconacetobacter > Gluconacetobacter entanii. Next base: position 6,582 of record NZ_JABJWD010000034.1, read on the forward strand.
GATGCGATCTACTTCAATTTCGAACGGTTTTCCGCCCTGCGCCCGTACACGCCTCCTTCGGGTGTGGCGGAGGTCTTCCGGGCGGAATTCGAGGGCGCGTATGCCGAAGGCGGCCTTTTCCTGCTGACGCTGCATCCGCATGTCAGCGGCCATCGCAGCCGTATCGGCATCATCGCCGACCTGCTGGCGCATGCACGGGCGCGTGGCGATGTCTGGTTTGCAACGCATGCCGATGTTGCGCGCTGGTGCCTGCATCATGCAGCCACGCCCGCGCCAGCGGAGGCGAAGGGCCCCTGACCCGCTGCGAAGCTCAGCCTGTCGGGGCGTGGGATGTATCGCTGCTGGCGGAGGATGGAGCATGGGCAAGCGTGCTGCAGACAACGCTCAGCACAAGGAACAGGACGGCCGCCCCTTCCATGGCGGTGGGCCATCGCCCCGTCCACAGGCAGCCATAGAACAGGGCGAACAGGGTTTCGCCCACCGCCATCTGCCCACACAGCGTCATGGGCAGGAGGCGGCAGGTGCGGTTCCAGAAAATCCCGCCCAGCAGGGAGGAAACCAGCGCGATGAACGCGCCCAGCACAATGAACGCGACCCAGCGTGAGGGCGGGTGGGACATCGCGCCATGGCAGGCGAACGGGATGACGAACAGGGCCTCCGCCCCCGTGGCGACACCGGTCAGCAGCCCCCAGTCCCCCGCGCTGGTATCCGACAGTCGCCTGAGCCAGCGGGCATTGGCGAGGGCGAAGATGCTCCACGATGCCAATCCCCCGATCGCGCACAGGAAGCCAAGGAGGTGGGCCATATCGACGCGTGGGTCGTCAGTGCCCGCGCCGGGGGCGTGCAGGGCCTGCAGGGCGGTGAGGCTGATTCCTGCGACCATCAGCAGCATGGAGGGCACAAGCCTGCGCAGGCCAGGGCTGTCCCCCTCCCGCGTGCCAAGTATTCCCACGATCACGGGCAGGAAGCCGGTTATGATGGAGGTGATGTTGATGCCACACAGCCGTACGGCCATGGCAATCAGGATGTAATATCCAAGATTGCCCGTCAGCCCCAGCCCCAGCAGTGCCGCGCGTCCTCCCTGCGGGATGCAGGCAGCCAGTCGCCGCCAGCGTGGAAGCACCAGCGCCACGGAGAAAAACCCGTACATCAGGTAGCGTACCGTCGCCAACTGGAGCGCCGTAAAATCCGGCATCATGGCCGGGGCGATGAAAACCAGCCCCCAGCACGCCCCCGCCGCCAGGCCATTGCCCAGGCCTGCCAGCAGGGAAGAATGGGACCGGGCCCGAGAACTGTTCATGTTCGTCCTGATGCAGGTATCGGTGGTAATTATGGAATATTGCGCACGATATGGGAATGGGGGCGGCAGTATCTGTTGCGTGCTGATGGTGCAGGGGCGGTATGCCGGATGCGGAACGATTCCTGCCATGGAGATGCCGGATGTGACGGTTCGTGCATGTGCCCGCATGCGAAGGGAATGTTTCGGCCTTGCCAGCGCAGGGAGGGCAGGCGATGAAAAGGCGCGCCCTTGATGCTGTCGTGCAGGAACATGATGCCACCCCGACCGGAGCCGATATCCACCCCTTTCCCCGCATGGCGGCAGGGGAATGCAGCCTGTACGGAGGGACAGGAACCGACGCAGGCGCACCTGCGTGCCGGGATGAGGGCTGCGCTGCTTGCGTTGGGGCAGGGGGTGCTGGACGCCAATGCGGACCTTCGTGACGCGGTCGGGGCGGATGGGCATGTGCTGTCATGCCTGTTTGACGAACTGCTGCGCCTGGTCTGCCGCCTTGCCTTTCTGGCTGAACTTGAGGCGCGTGGCCTCCTGCCTGCATCACGGGCGCAGGGGCCATCAGGACATTCCTTCTTTTACTGGCTTGCGCAGGCCGATGCTTCCGAAGGGGCGGCGGGATGTTTCGCAGCGTGGGACGGCATGCGGCATGTCCTTGGCGCGATGGATGCGGGTGATCCCGGGCGCGGCCTGCCGGCGCTGGGGGCATTGGCGCATCCGGGGGGACTGCCGCAGATGATGGCGGCGCGGATTGCGGACCGTGATTTCCTGTCCGCCATCCGCAGCCTTGGCTGCCGCATCGGGGAAGGAGGGAAGCCCCGGCCGGTCGGCTGGTGTTCGATTGGCAGCGGCGATCTGGCGAGCGTGTATGAAGGCCTGCTGGAAATCCGGCCCTGCCTTGCGCCTGACGGTCTCTTCATGCTCGATGATGGGGGGCGAGGGAACGACCGGCGGATTTCGGGCAGTTATTATACGCCCGACAGTCTGGTTCAGGCGCTGCTCGACAGCACGCTTGATCCCGTCATGGACCGGGCCGTGGCTGCGGGCGGGGCAGGGGGGCTGCTTGCATTGCGCATCATTGATCCGGCCTGTGGCGGCGGGCATTTCCTGCTGGGTGCCGCGCGGCGGATGGCGGCACGCCTTGTCGCCCTTCGCCCGCCGGGACAGCAGGGGTACCAGGCCGCGCTGCGTGATGTCGTGGCGCGGTGCATCCATGGGGTGGACTGCAATCCCATGGCGGTGGAACTGACGCGCATGGCGTTGTGGATCGAAACCGCCATGCCCGGACGGCCCCTGTGCTTTCTGGGGGCGAATATCCGCTGCGGGAACGCGCTGCTTGGCGTGGCGGATGTTGCGGTCCTTGAAACAGGTGTGCCGGACGGGGCTTACCGGGTCTTGGGCAATGACGACCCGGCCGTCGTGCGCCGCTGCCTGCGCCGTAACCAGCGTGCGAAGGCCGAATGGCGTGCACCCGACTGCCGCACCCTGCTGGCCCCCCTTGCCGCCGAACTGTCCGCGTTGCGGGGCATGGCGGAAGATACCGCGCAGGAGGTTGCACAAAAGCAGCAGCGGTTCGAGGCATGGTGGACCGGCGTGTCGCGCTCCCCCCTCGGCCGGGCCTGTGACCTTTACGTTGCGGCGTTCATGTTGCCGCGCCCTGCCGGCAGTCAGGCCGATATGGTGCCCACGACGGACCGGTTATGGCAGGAACTTGCGGGGGACGGGGACGGCGGGTGCATGGACGCCGCCATCCATACGGCCATCGGGGCGCGGACGCTGCACTGGCCGCTGGTTTTCGCCGACATCATGGTGGAACGTGGAGGATTTGATGTCGTGATCGGCAATCCACCATGGGACGTCATGCAACTGGAGGAAGAGGAATATTTCGGGACGCGCCTGTCCGCGATCTCCGCGTTGAAGGGCGCGGCGCGCAAGGCCGCGATCACGGCGCTGGGCACCGCGCGGCCGGAACTGTTCGCACGTTTTACGCGCGCACGCCGCCAGAGCGAGGCGATGGGCGTGTTTGTCCGCACCAGCGGACGTTTCCCCCTTGCCGGTCGTGGCAGGGGCAACACCTATGCGCTGTTTACCGAACTTTCCCTGGCCCTGGTGCGGGATGATGGGCGGGCGGGACTAATCGTTCCGACAGGCATTGCGACCGATGCAATGACCGCGCCGCTGCTTGGCTTTCTGGTGGATGAAAGGCGACTGGCGCAGCTTGTGGATTTTGAAAACAGCGCGCCCCTGTTCCCGGGTGTCCATCGCAGTTTCAAATTCTGCCTGCTGACGATTGCCAATGCGGTGGCGGCGACACGCTTTGCCTGTTTCCTGACACGCACGCAACAGTGCGGGGACACGCGGCGCAGCTTTTCGCTTTCGGCCGGGGACATCGCGCGCATCAATCCCAATACGCGCACCATGCCGGTGTTCCGTTCCCGCATGGATGCCGCGCTGACCCGCGCGATCTATGCCCGCGTGCAGGTCTTCGTGGATGAGGCGCGCGGCCCTGCGGGCAACCCATGGGAGGTGGAGTTCCGGCAGGGCCTGTTCAACATGACCAGTGACAGCAGCCTGTTCCGTACCGCCGCCCAACTGGCGGGTGGCGGGTGGCGGCGGGACGGCACGGACTGGCTGCATCCTGCCCGCATGGCGCGGGAGGCCCCGGATAATGGGGACGGATCACGTTATGTCCCGCTTTATGAAGCCAAGATGGGATATTTTTACGATCACCGGCATGCGGGTTATGCGCAGCGCAAGGGAGAGCGCGGCCATCGGGTCCTGCCGCAGACCGGTCTGCGCGAACATTGCGATCCTGCGTTCGAAATCATGCCCCATTACTGGGTTCCCCGTAACGAGGTGATGCGCAAGATCGGGAACATGTCTTCGCCATCGGCATTTTTCGGGTTTCGCAACATCATGTCCCCGACGAATGAACGTACCTTCATCTGCAACCTGCTGCCACCATGGGGGGTGGGAAACAGCATGACCCTGCTGTCACCCGGGATGGGGTGGGATGACCCACGGGCGGCCTGCCTGATCGCCAACCTGTCGTCCCTGCCGTTCGATTTCGTCTGTCGGCAGAAAGCGGGTGGGGTCAACCTCAATTTCTTTATTGTAAAACAGCTTCCCGTACTGCCCCCGTCATTCTACAGCGCCGATGATGTGGCCTTCATCCTGCCACGGGTGCTGGAACTGACCTTTACCAGCAACACCATGGCCCCGTTCGCGCGCGGCATGGGCCATGTGGGGGCGCCCTTTGCCTGGGACGTGGCACGGCGGGCACTGCTGCGCGCGGAACTCGACGCGTGGTACGCCCGCGCCTATGGCCTGGACCGCAGGCAACTGGAATATGTGCTTGATCCCCATGATGTCATGGGGGCCGATTACCCGTCCCAGACCTTCAGGGTGCTGCGCAAGAACGAAATGGCCACCTTTGGCGAATACCGCACCCGCCGGCTTGTACTGGCGGCCTATGACCGGCAGGAGACGGCGGCATTGCGTCCCGTCTCATGACACGGCCCACCATTCAGACGATCTGGTTTGTCAGTGGTCCCCCGGTTTCGAGGGCGGCAAGGTTCTTCATCAGGATATCGACGACATTGCGTTCATAGAACTGGGTTTCCCCCGCCGTGTGCCCGGTCATGACCAGATTGGGGCGCGACCAGAGCGGGGATGAGGACGGCAGCGGTTCCTCGTCATAGGTGTCGAGCGCCGCCCCGGCGATCCGGCCTGTATCGAGGGCTTCGATCAGGGCGGCTTCCTCCACCACCGGGCCGCGCGCCACATTCACCAGGCAGGCATCGGGCTTCATGACGCCGAACGCCGCGGCATTGATGAGGTGACGCGTCTGTTCGGTCAGGGGGCAGGTCAGGATGACATAATCCGCATCCTTCAGGCCGGCATGCAGGTCGTCCATCGCGACCTGCTCCACCCCCGCGACATCGAGGGGGCGTGCACTGTGGCGTGCGCCACTGACCTTCATGCCCAGCGCAAGGCACAGGCGCGCCACCCGGTCGCCGATCGTGCCCATGCCGATGATCAGCGCATGCTTTTCCGACAGCTCCTGAAGGCGCGGGCGCGGGTCGGTGCCTGTCGTGGACCAGTGGCGGATCTTCTGGTTGTCGCGTGCCTCATACAGGCGCCGTGCGAGGCTGAGCATCAGGGCAAGCGCATGTTCCGCAACCGCGTTGGCATTGACGCCACGGGCATTGCACAGATGGACGCCCCGTTCCTTCAGGCGGTTCAGGTCGAACTGGTCCACGCCCGAACTGATCGACTGGATCAGGCGCAGGCGGGGGGCAATGTCCAGAAGATTATTGTCCCACAGCATGGAAGCGACCAGAACCTCGACCTCCGGCATGATCGCCCTGAGGTCATCAGGTGTGGAAACCTGCGTGCAGGTCGGCGCCCCCGGACGTTTTTCGAGTTCCCGGCGGATATCGTAATAGGTATGCGCCGCATAGATGTGCTGTATCTTGTCTTGGGGCATGGCTGGCTGACAGGTTCCGCGATTGGGACGGGTGTCAGCGCATGCGCGATAAGGTTCAGGCCGCCAGCACCCCTCCGGGGAAGGGACATATACGTTCTGATGTTAGAATGAAGGGGGACCCGGTTCAATACGCAAACCGGCCCGGCAGGCCCATCGGGGGAACAGGTTGCAAAAAAAGAATGCCGCCTTCTGGGGAAAAGGCGGCAATCCTGGAATTGTTATTTATCAGGACGGCCCTTAGCGCCGGCTGTCCTGATAAAACTTCCCGAAGCGGTTTTCGAGGAACTGCGACAGGGCGATGTCTTCTTGCAGCACCAGCCCGGATGTGGGGATCCTGCCTTCGGCCAGCAGGTCGAGCACCGCGCAGATCGCCCCCGCCGTCGTGATCTGGATGCCGGTGCGCGGACGCCCGTTGACGGTCGCACCATGGATGGCGCGCACGAACGTCTCCTGCGTCAGGCGCCCGTCACGCTGCCCGGAAACCGTGACAAGGATGATGATGACATCCTGCATCGTCACCGGCAGGGCATGTTCAAAGATCGACTTGATGACGTCGCGGCGTTCCGACAGGCGCAGGTCATTGAGCAGCACCTTCATGATCGCGGCATGCCCCGGATAGCGGATGGTGCGGTAGTTCAGTTCCCGCACGCGCCCGTCATACGTATCGCACAGCGATCCAAGCCCGCCGGAGGTGTTGAACGCCTCATACTTCACACCGTCGATCGTCAGGCTTTCCAGCCCGTCGAGGGCCGGCACCAGGCGGCGCTTGCCGCTGACGATGGCTTCGCACGGTTCGATATATTCGTTGATGACGCCGTCCGTGCTCCATGTCAGGTTGTAGCCCAGCGCGTTGGTCGAATATTCCGGCAGCGCGCCGACACGCAACTGGATCGTATCCACGCTGTCGAAACGGCGTGCGATGTCGTGGGCCACGATGGAGACGAATCCGGGCGCCAGGCCGCATTGCGGGATAAAGGCCACCGACGGCGCCTTTGTCGAAAGTTCGCGCACGATCTTGGTGCTGGCCACGTCTTCGGTCAGGTCGAGGTAGTTGACCCCGGCCGCCGCCGCAGCGCTGGCGATGCGGGTCGTCAGGTGGAAGGGAGCAGCCGAAAGAACCGCGAAACAGCCCTGCAGCAGGGCGGGCAGCACGCCTTCTTCCGCCAGGTCCGCGACCGTGCGCTGCACGGAATCGGGAACGCTGGCGGTCTTGAGCGTATTGTGGTCACGGTCGGTCAGGGTGACGGTATAATCGCCCGTGCTGGCAAGGAAATCGGCAATGGTGGACCCGATGTTACCGGCCCCGATGACAAGTATTTTCCGCATGACCATACTCCGCGTGTTCCATGGGATGAGACCCGTCGATGAAACCGCGTGCCAATGTCGGCAACAAGCCGAGGATAGACGGCAGATGGCACTTTTATTTCGGCATTATGTATAGCATGGTCGGCATTATGCAGATTGACGCTACTGACCGCCTCATCCTCGCCCTGCTGGAGGAAAACGCCCGCATGCCGACGGCCGAACTGGCCCGTCGCGCGGGACTGTCGCGCACGACTGTGCAGAGCAGGATCGAAAGGCTGGAACGTGGTGGGGCGATTGCCGGATATGCCGTGGTGATGGGGGCGGCGGCGCGCGACGCCATCCGGGCGCAGGTGATGATTACCCTGGCGCCAAGGCATGTTTCCTCGGTTGAGGAGGCATTGCGCAGGTTTCCCGAAATCCGGGAACTGCATGCCGTCAGTGGACAGATCGACATGATTGCCGTCGTTGGCGCCCAGACGACGGAGGCGATCAATGATGCGATTGACCGGATCGGCATGCTCGAAGGGGTGGATCGCACGACGTCCGCCATCGTGCTGTCCACCCGCGTCATGCGTCAGGGGCCAACTGCCGCTGCCCCGTCGCGCCACAAGACACGGTAAAAACAAAAGTTTTTGGTGAAGCTTTTTTCAAAAGCTTCAGAAAACGCTACATTCTTGAAAAAACCATCGCCCGAGGTACAGACCTGTCTCACATCCGCCACGGCCGAAATCGTCGCCAGAGCCATGACGAACCCTGTAGGCGGGAACTTCACGGAGGAAACATCGCCCGGACTCATTTTACCCGTCTGCAAAAGCGCGCGACACCGGAGTGCCGGGACATCAGGGCAGGGGCGTAATCCTGGCGACCTTCATGGCAGGCGAGGCAGGTGCAAGCCATCCGCCCTGAAATCCCGCACGTTCCAGTCCCGTGCGGATATAGGGATTGCGTTTCATGACATTCCACACCAGTCCGGAGCGCCAGTTTTCGATCATGAGCAGGATCGGCCCCTGATCGATGCCAAGATATTCGTTATCGGACCAGAAAGAGCCACCATTGCGGAAACTGGGATTGAACGCATCAACGAATCCGTATTTCCCATAAATCCTGCTGCCATAACGTGATTTCATGTCACGCATGGTCGGCAGCACGATTTCGGGCGCGAACGCGATTGAACCCACGGCGGCCGTGGGGGCAATGGTCCCATCATCCTGTGTATAGTCACGCCCGGCCCCACGGGCGGAGTAGGACAGGAAATGCCGGTCCTGCCCGTCGATCTTCTGCGTGACCTCGCCCGGGCCGTCGCAGGCCGTCAGGCCCCATGTGGTGGCGCTGTAATCGCGCCATTTCCCGGGATTGGCGATGGCATAGGCACGTTGCGCATAGACGGCGCGACGGCTGTTTTCGAAATAGTCGATCTGCTTTTCATGCGCCCATGCGTCCTGGATCCCGCGGAAGTCGATCCATGCGTGGCTGTACTGATGGCCGAACAGGGGCGCGAAGTTCAGGAAGGTCTGTCCGTAATAATCCCCCCACCGGCGGTTGTTCGTCGCAAGCCATGCCTGCCATGACGCAGGTTCCAGCGCATGGGTGGGCGACCCGAGGCCAAGGATGTAGGCCATCATCCCTTCGCTGTAGCCCTCCCAGTAACTGGGGATGAACTGGTGTTCGGGACTCCACCCCATGCTGAGGTGATTGTCGGGACGGCGTATCCATTGCCAGTTGACGCGCCTGTACAGGCGGTCGGCCATGTCCCGTATGTCGCGTTCGCGGGGTGTATCCCGGTCGTAGAAGGATTGCGTGAACAGCACCCCCTGCATCAGCAGGGCCGTATCGATGCTGGACAGTTCGATATCACGGTTCAGGCGCAGGCCGTTTTTCTTCTGGAGGAAGTGATAATAGAAGCCCTGATATCCTGTGGCGTTGTCCTCGCTGTCATTCTGCGCGCTGTGCAGCAGGTAACGCAACGTGGCAAGGGTTCGCTCCACCGCCTGCTCGCGTGTGATGTATCCGCGTGTGGCCCCGATGCCATAGGCGGTCAGGCCAAACCCGATGGAGGCGACACTGGCCTGTGTCTGTGCCGAGGGATAGCGGTCCGGAATCAGGCCGGAAGCGGGATCTGCCGAATCCCAGAACCACTGGAAGGTCCGGTGTTCAAGGTCATCGATCAGGACGGTATCGGCAGGCCCTGCATCCGGCGACGTGGAAGCGGCAGGAGGATGTGTGATTTTCACGCCCTGCTGGTCGAGGGCATGGGCCGCCGGACCGGGCAGTGATGTGCAACACAGAAGGATTGATACGAAGGCGACGATATGCCGCCTGCCCGTTTGCCGACCCTGCAACGTCCTGTCTCCTGAGCGGTTGCTGCCGGCATTTATGAATTGAGTGCGTGCTTGATGGCAATCCCGGAATGGTTTCTTTTGGTGGCTGTTACAAAACATAAAAAATCATATCGTAATATTCGGCTCTGGCGTGGTGTTTGGCTGTCCGGCTTCGTCGGCATGCGGTTGTGTCTGCGGCAGGTTCTCCGTCCGTAACGGTAGGGGCGTGCCCAGCCACAGGCTGTCGCGGGCATGGTCCTGTTGCGGATGGAGGGTGTTGGGATGAACCAGGATGCTCAGGCCGTTACGATTCAGCATGAGCCACGGCACGAAAAGCGCGAACAGGGAGGTTTCGAAGGCAACCTGGAACATGCTGGCGGAATGTGGTCCCACGGCAGAAGTGTGTACGCGGCCGACGCGAACGGCAAAACGGGCCGACAGGGCGGCACGCAGCGCCAGCGCGCAGGGCATCGTATCGGCACAGAAATAGACATGCGCATGGTAACTTGCGATTTCATCAATGTGACGCGGCGTGAATGTCTGGGAGTCCATCGTCAGTTTCTCCTTTGAAGGGCGGTAGCCGAGGCTGTGTGCATCGAACCGGACATGGAGACACGTGGTTCATGTCCCGGAGGAAAAGGGGGATGGCGCCATCACTGTTGGTTACATTGTGTTACGTTCTGGGGATGCCGCAGGGCAGGGTTTTTCGCGGATGGGCAGAAGGTCATGGCCGTAGCGGGCAGGGCGTGTCCATTCATGCCTTCATATGGCCGCATGGGCATGGTTGCCTGCGCATGGGTTATGGGCAAGATGTCGTGATGATGTCGGGAAACCGGCCCCTGAAGGACAAGGAGGACATGCCATGAGGCATCGTTATGTTCGGTTTGCGGTTCCACTGGCATTTTCCCTGTTGGGGGCTGATCTCATGGTGTCCCCGGCCCATGCCGCGCCATCGCCCTATATCCAGTTGGCACAGTGGGATGGTCAGCAGCAGCAGCAGCAGCAGCAGCAGCGCCAGCAACAGATGCAGCAAATGCAGGAACAGTTCCGCCAGCAGCGCGAACAGTTGCGCCAGCAGCATGAGCAGCAACGCCAGCAGATGGAACAGCAGCGCCAGCAGATGGAGGACCAGTACCGGCAGCAGCAGGATCAGTTGCGTCAGCAGGCCGAACAGATGCGTGGTCAGCCCAACGCCGGGTTCCAGTTGCAGCAGCGCCAGCAGCAGATCGAAATGCAGCGCCAGCAGCAGATGCAACAGATGCAGCAGCAGTACCAGCAACAGCAGATGCAGTTACGTCAGCAGGCCGATCAGATGCGCCAGCAACAGCAGCAGCAGATGCAGCAGTTGGGTGGGCCGGGATGGAACGGTCAGCAGTGGAACAACAGCCAGAACTGGGGCAACTGGTAAATCGGTAGCGCTAGGGATATGGGACAATAATAAAAGTTTTTTGGGCACCGCCTTTTTTAAAAGGCGGTGTTCTTTTGACTGGTGTCATGTTGCGTGGGGCAGGGGACAAATTTCCCTTGCCCTGAGGGCAAAGAAAAACCGCCGCCCCTTGCATGCGGTGCATGCAGGGAACGGCGGTCCGGCCTGATCGTGAAGGGGATCAGGGCGTCTTCGGGGTATCGGTGCGCAGTTTGGCAACCTGTTCGGCGGTTACCGCGTGATCGCCACTTCCGAAGGTCTTCATGACATAATTGACCACGTTGGCGATTTCGGTATCGCTGAGGCGCTGGACATCGGAATTGCCGTCAAAGCCCGGCATATGCACGTGCTGGTCACCCGTCGTACGGTCCACACCGTTCAGGACGGTCATGATCAGGTTGTCGGGACGCCCCGCACCCGTGACCGAGTTATGGAACAGCGAGGGTGCATAATGATCGGCGGTTCCCGCACCATTCATGCCATGGCAGGCGGCGCAGTTCGCATCATAGACGTGCTGCCCGTCCATTTCCGCAAGGTTGTCGATCCGCGTCAGTTCGCCGCTGCGCACATCGGCTTCTTCAACAGCCTGGCCAAAGCTTTCGCGTGGCTTGGGTTCCGCGCTGTCTTCCTTGGCCGGCACCTGCAGGATATAGGCCGCAAGCGCATGCAGGTCGGCATCCGTCAGGTGGCTTGTGCTGTGTTCGACCGCTTCCCCCATCGGACCGGCAGCCTGGCTGAGGCCATCCACATGCCCGGTGCGCAGGTACTGCACGAGGTCGTCCTCGCTCCAGTTGCCGATGCCGCTTGTCTTGCTGGAGGTGATGTCGGGGGCGTACCACCCCACCAACGGCGCACCGGCAAGGTAGTTGTCCTGCTCCTCGCTCAGCATCATGTTGCGCGGCGTGTGGCAGGTGCCGCAATGCTCAAGCGCGGTCGCCAGGTATTTGCCGCGCCGCATCTTGTCGAAGGTTGCGGAATCGCCGCTTTCGGGGGGGACGGTGCTGGCGACCATGTTCCATGCGCTCATGGCGATGCGCAGGTTGGCCGGAAAGTTCAGTGACGTGGTGGGCGGGCTTTCCGCCACCGGCTTCACACGATGCATGAACCACGCGTACAGCGCCTTGACGTCCCCATCCGTCATTCCGGAATACGACACATAGGGCATGGCGGGATAGAGGTGGTTGCCGTCACGGCGCAGGCCATGGCGGACACTTTTTTCAAAGTCCTCTTCCGTATACTGGCCAATCCCGTGTTCCGGGTCGGGCGTGATGTTGGTGGAGATGACATCGCCCATCGGGGTTGCGATCTTCAGTCCCCCCGCAAACGGCTTGCCGCCCGGTTTGGTATGGCAGGCCACGCAGTCGGCCGCCGTGGCCAGATATTCCCCGCGGGAGAGGAGGTCCGCCGACGGGTCTTCCGCCCGGGCGGCGGAGACCGACAGCGAAGCAAGGACCGTCCCTGCCGCCAGAACGGACCACAGGGCTTTGCGCGCGATATCAGGCATGAGCGAGTTCTTTTTTCAGCGTATCGGCAACGCGCAGGGCAAGGGCGGCCACCGTCAGGGTAATGTTGCCTGTTCCAACTGCGGAGAAGACGGATGAACTCGCCATGAACAGGTTTTCATGGTCATGGGTGCGGCAATAGCCGTCCACCACGGAATCCTTCGGGTCCGTCCCCATGATCGTGCTGCCGGCGGGATGGTCCTGCGGGAAATATCCCGGTGTCCACTGTTCGTCCGTGCCATGCATCAGGCCGATCAGTTCACGGAACATGCCACGCGTGTGTTCGCAGCTTTTGACGGTGTATTCAGGCAGCTTGTAATAGACTTCGGGGTGCGGGATGCCCAGCACGTCCTTGTGCGTCTGGCTCAGTGTCAGGCGGTTTTCCGGGTCCGCGATGCCTTCGTTGTGGCTGAACAGCCGGACGGTGTGGGAGGCGAGGTAGCGGATCTGCTCCTCGAGTTCGCGCCCGACATATCCCTTGGAAATCGCGAGCGCCGTGGCAAGGTCCACCTGGTTGTCATCGACCATGTGCACAAGGTACGCGCCACGGGTGTTGCGCCATTCGCCATCGCGGAAATTGTCGATGACATTGGTCTCCAGCGGGCCGCGACCGGGCCACAGCGCCTTGTCACCACTGATGAAGCTGACCTGCACGCCGGTATGGTCCATCATGTTGCGGCCGACATGGCCGGAACTGTTGGCGACACCGTCGGGGCTCTGGTCATCGGCGGAGACCAGAAGCAGTTTCGCCGTTTCGATGCAGTGGGCGGCGATGACGAAATACTTGCCCGTCACGCGGTGGCTGCCCTTGTCCGGGTCATAGTAATGGACTGCCGTCACGCGCTTGTTCGCGCTGTCACGTTCGATCCGGTAGACCACGGCGTTGGGGATGAACTTCGCGCCCGCGGCCTCGGCATGATAGACGGAATAGCTGCCGTTGTACATCGCCCCGATGGGGCAGATCGGCATGCAGTTGTTATGCCCCTCGCACGTGGGACGGCTGTCATAGGGGCGGGTGTTGCGGGCCTGCGGTTCGTGCACGACGCGCCACGGGGTCTTTTCGCTGATGAGCTTGCGGAACTCCTGCGCGGCATAGGAAATCGGCAGCGCGTCCATCGGGTAGGGCTGCTTGCGCGGGGAGCCGAGATCCTCCACCGACGGGTCGGGGCCGCAGACGCCCATCATGACCTCTGCCTGGTAATAGAACGGCTCGAGATCCTCGTATTTCAGCGCCCAGTCACGTCCCTGCCCATAGCGGGTTTTCAGCTCGAAATCGGACGGCAGGTAACGCCATGCGCACCCGGCCCAATGCCATGTGGTGCCGCCCATCATGCGCAGGTACACCTGCTGGTAGGCTTCGGCATCGGGGCCGGTGGTGTGCAGGTACTCGTTCGGGGTGATCTGGTTGGGGGGATGGATCGCCCACGGGACGGAGGGGAACGGTCCCTGGTAAGAGGGCTTGTTTTCGAGGTTGCGGAAATTTTCCACGAAATGCTGGCGGTCCACCCGCGGACCTGCCTCCAGCACGATGACGGAAATGCCCGCACGGGCCAGTTCGTTGGCGATGGAACTGCCTGCGACGCCGGACCCGACGATCACGACGTCCGCAGATAGGGATTGTTCGGAAGACATGGCGTGACGCTCCGGCTGTCAGGTGGGTTCCACGACGAATGTCGAGGGCGAAAGGGCGGGCTCACCTGTCGGAACGGCCACTTCCGGCGGGGTCTTTGTCCAGTAGAACGGGCCGCCCGCCGCATAGGTCTTCGGATAGACGGCGTCCTTGGTGATGTCGAACATCAGGGCGGAGCGGTAGACGACGACCTTGTGGTCCGCAAGCCCGCGATACCAGCCCGTCATGATGTCATGGATGACATCCTTGAACCCCGGGTCGGCCTGTTCGGCAGCCTTCGCCATGTCATGTGCGCTGGCGAAGCTGTTTTTCGTCATCAGGTCATGCAGCCTGTTGACCTGATCGCGGCGGGTGGGCACCGCGTGCACGATTCCCATGAACAGGGCATGGCCGATCCGCGGGTCGAGGGCATCGCGGTCCGTCAGGCGCTGGGACACGGCCATGAACGCCGCGATGTCGGCATCATCCGGTGCGGCGGCAAAGGCCCCCGTGGTGCCACAGGCCAGGGCGACTCCCATGCTGCCAAGCAGGACGTCACGACGCGACATCCGCACAAGCCGGTTCAGGCGCACGCGGTTGGGTGTGGAATGGTGGATGTCAGCAGGAAAACAGTGCTGGTCTGTAGCCATGTAGCGTCGCCTCTCGAGGACGTTTGGTCCAGCAGCGATGCCCGGGACATGGCATGGCCGCACAGAATGCAATGATGTCCATATCGTTACAGCTTTTTCATTTATCCCGGCAACCTCTGACCTACTCATATGCGGAATGGCTGCCGCGCGGATACCGTGGGAACACGGTCGGGGATGGAGTATTTTTCCTGAAATGCAGCCAGAAAAATGAAGAAATGACTGCTTTTTTGCATATTGTGTAAGGACAGGTTTTTCCAATGACGCGAAAGCCGCATCCCGTCACCAGAAAAGATGTATTCCATGCCCCGTTTTTATCATGCGGTACTGCATGCATGCCCCCGCATGGTTCAGGAGATGTCGGCCATCAGTGAAACATGCGCGGCAATGACTTTCCAGCCATCATCCGTGCGGATCCATGTCTGGCTCTGGCGGCCGATGCGGGTGCTGCCGGTGCGCTGGAATTCAAGGTCCACAGTGGCCACGTCGGGCCCCAGCGCGGTAATCACCCGCCGCAGGACCCTGCGTGGCGGCGACCCGCCGGTCCGGGTACGACGGAAGGCGGCGATTTCCGCGGCGCCGTAAAGGTTTTCGCCCACCCCGTACCTGACCGTTTCGGGACCATCATAAAACAGGCCGTCAAGGGTTGCGATACGGTTTTCGGCCAGCGCCTGTTCATACAGGTCGGACATCGCGGTGACTTCCGCGACGATGGCGGGATTGTTCAGTTCCGGCATATGCCTGTCCTTCTGCTATGGGGCCTTGTCGTGCGGTCCACCCCGGCGAGCTCTGCCGGGATTGTCGGTCCGGGGCGTTTCAGGAATGCGAGGCTGCGTGTTCCGGTGCTTCAGCATCGGCATGTCCGGCAGTATGCGGCCTCCTGT
The DNA here is from genome assembly GCF_013155425.1 of Gluconacetobacter entanii. Classification (NCBI taxonomy): domain Bacteria; kingdom Pseudomonadati; phylum Pseudomonadota; class Alphaproteobacteria; order Acetobacterales; family Acetobacteraceae; genus Gluconacetobacter; species Gluconacetobacter entanii. Next base: position 22,053 of record NZ_JABJWD010000034.1, read on the forward strand.
CGCGGGAGTCGAAATACTGCGCCAGCAGGACCAGCACGAACCCGACAATGGCGAACCCGGCGGACAGGATGGGCAGGCTGCCATAGGACCAGTGCGTCCCCACCAGGATGCCGCCGGCCCATGCCCCGATGGCGTTGCCGAAATTGAAGGAACTCTGGTTCATCACTGCGGCGATGTTGGGGGCCGATCCCGAACATGCCACCACATAGGACTGCAGCGGCGCCATCGGGGCATAGATGAACACGCCCCACAGGAACAGCAGGACAAGGCAGGTCCAGACATGCAGGCTGCCCGGCGCAAGCAGCAGTTGCACAATGGCCACGGCCCCCATCAGACCCGCGCATGACGGCAGCATCTTCCAGTCCGCCAGCCGTCCGCCAAGCAGGTTCCCAAGGCACAGGCCCCCGCCGATCATCAGCAGGACACCGTCAATCACATGCGTCGTCAGGCCCGTGCGGATCTGCAGGAAGGGGGAAATATAGGTGAACAGGGTGAACATGCTGGCGGAGGTGCACATGGAAACCAGCATCATGGTCACCACCAGCGGCTGCGTCATGGCCCGGAACTGTTCATACAGGCGGATGGTGGGACCGGCCTTCCCGTCCTGTGGAATCCACAGCCACATCGTACCCCATGCCACGACCCCCACGCCACATATCAGCCAGAACGCCATGCGCCACGTCGTCAACTGCGCCACAACGGTGCCCAGCGGCACGCCCAGGATCATCGCCAGCGTCAGCCCGATATAGACGAGGGAGAGGGCCTCCGCCCGCTTTTCCGGCGGGACCAGCTTGCCCGCCATGATGGATGCCGCGCCATAGAACGTGCCATGCGAAAATGATGTCAGGACGCGCGCGGTCATCAGCGACCAGTATCCCGGCGCGATCGCGCTGCAGGCATTGCCGGCGATGAAAATTCCCATTGTCAGCAGCAGCGTGTCGCGTCGTGACAGGCTGTTGGTCAGGACCGCCACCAGCGGGGAGGCGATGGTCACGCCGATGGCATAACCCGACACAAGCATGCCCGCCTGTGCGATGGTGACATGCAGCCCGCTTGAGAGTTGGGGCAGCAGGCCCATGACGATGGTTTCGGTGGTCCCGAGGCCAAACGCCCCGATTGCAAGGGCCAGCAGTGCGACAGGCAAGAACGTCACCCTTTTCGGTCAGCTTGTGTGTGCGGATGACATCCGCCATGGCATCGGTTTTTCATACCGGTCGCGGCTGCGCCAGTGTTGGCACGGGGCTTCTGCTCTTCGTGATTTACTATTGATCTCTGGAGGAAAACCTGAATGTCTTTTTGAAAAGAGGCATTCGGCCCATGGGGAATGCAATAATTCCGATCAATATTACATAAATATGTAATATTTATTTTGCGGCCTGCATGAATGGCGATCAGCGCCACGTTGTCATGGAGCGGTTTTCAAAAGGCCATTGATGCCTGTAAAAGTGCCACGGGCCGACACGGGATGGCTCCGTGCGGCCACAGGGGCGGCAGATGGCAGGGGATGGCAGGTCGATGCATATTTTTCCGTTTTTGCGAATCGCGTGGGAATGTCATCTGACGTGATGCACATGCTGCTTGAACTGCTGTCCGGCGTGGTCGTGGGGTTCACGCTTGGCCTGATCGGGGGTGGGGGATCCATCCTTGCGGTGCCGCTGATGGTCTATGTCGTGGGTGTGCCCAACGCGCATGTGGCGATTGGCACCAGCGCCGTCAGCGTGGCGGTCAATGCGCTGGCCGGCCTTGGGTATCATGCCCGCGCGCGGACGGTGAAATGGCGGTGCGCGGGTATCTTTGCTTCCTGCGGGGTGCTCGGCGCGCTGGTCGGGGCCTCGGCGGGCAAGGCGGTGGACGGGCAGCGGCTTTTGCTGTGCTTCGCCATCCTGATGATCGTCGTCGGGTTCCTGATGCTGCGCGGGCGGCATGACCAGGGCTGCGCCGATGCGCAGTGCACCCGTGACAATGCGCCCCGGGTCATGACCTTTGGCGGCCTGACGGGGCTGCTGTCGGGGTTCTTTGGCATCGGGGGCGGGTTCCTGATCGTGCCCGGCCTGATCGCCTCGACACATATGCCCATACTCAATGCCGTGGGCACGTCCCTTGTGGCGGTGGCGGCATTCGGGCTCAGCACCGCCCTCAACTACATGCTGTCGGGGTATGTGGACTGGGGGATGGCGGCGCTGTTCATCGTCGGCGGGACGATCGGCAGTTACGCGGGCATGCGGGTGTCGCGCCGCATGGCGGGGTCGTCGGGGGCGCTGACCATCTTCTTTGCCGGGGTGATCTTCTGCGTGGCGACCTACATGATCTGGCGCAGCCTGCGGGGATGATGCGCAGGCTGTCGCAGTCCCGGATCAGCCCTGCGAACGCCAGCGCAGCCCTTGGCGGCCCATGTTCCATGCCTGCGTCATGACCTGACGCAGGGAGGCCCGTTCCTCGTTCGCCAGTCCCTGCCGCCACAGCACGGTATAGAAGACCACAAGCCCCCCGATCGCGATGGCGCCGCCCATCAGGTGCGGGGTGCGCGGCAGCGCCAGCAACATCGCGCCCACCCCCACGATGGCCGTGGGAATGAGGTGACGCAGCATCTGCGACAGCCATGGATACAGCCGGATGCCAAGCCGTATGCGCACCACGCAGTCCATGAGGCTGCGACTGGCCCATGCAAAGGCCGCGCCATCGACCCCGAACCAGTGCAGGAACGCCAGCAGCAGCGGGATATAGACCACGACTTCGACGACCGAGAGGATGGCATTCATCTCCGCCCGCCCGATCCCGTCGAGGAAGCCGGCCGCCACCGCGTCCATGCCGAAGACGAAGACACCGATGCTCAGGCATTTCATGATGAGCGTGCTGTGCAGCGCGAAATCCGGTCCGACCCACAGCGACAGGATATCGTGGCTGAAGATGGAGCCGAGCAGGCAGAACGGAAACAGCAGTCCCACCACCGTCAGGATGCTGTTGCGGTACAGCGCGACCGTTGCGGCCGTGTCGGTGCGCCAGCATGCGGCCATCGCGGGATAGGCCGTGCTGGTCACCGCCATGGTGATCATCGACAGGCGCGCGACCACGTCAAAGGCGGTGGTGTAATATCCCGTCACGGCCGCGGAGAGCACCGTCGCGATCATGAAGCGGTCCATGTAGGACAGAATGGGAAACATCAGGTTGGAGATGGTCATCCATCCCCCGATCCTGAACAGGGGCCGCAGCAGGCCAAATGCCGGACGCGCCCGGCGCAGCGATGGCATGATGCGCAGGCAGACCATGCCATACCCCACCGTCATCGCCAGGCGGCACAGCGCCAGCACCAGCATCACCCCCACCAGGCTGTCCCAGACCTGCAGTATGAGCAGCGGGCCGAGATAGTACATGATGGAAATCGGGATATTGATCAGGTTGGCCGTGCGGAACGCCTGATACGCCGACATGACGCCCCACATCGCGGCATTGATCATCACCAGCGGCGCCGTGGCGCACAGCACCCACATTGCCAGCGTCGTCTGGTGCTGCAGGTCGGCAGGAATCTTCAGCCCGTGATAGACCCAGAACCGGACGCACAATGCCGCAATCCCCCCACCGACAACCCCGAACAGCCCCAGCGTCAGGATGCCCGTCAGCGTCAGGCTGGCGCTTTCTTCCTCGTCCCCATCGGCAAGGCGTTCGGCAATGGCGCGCGTCAGTGCGCGACCCAGCCCGAAATCGAAGATGCCGAATGTCCCGACAAGGCTGAGCGCAATGGTCAGCACCCCCCAGCGCGCAAGTCCCAGCCGCGTGATCAGCGGGGGCGTCACCAGAAGGGCGACGGCAACCGGACCGATACGGCCAAGCATGTTCCAGCCTGCATTGAATAATACTGTCTGCATGCGGGTCAGGCGCGCATGGTCCGTGGGTGTCATTGAAATATGATCCTGCCCGTTCTGCGATACTGATGCATCAGGTTATGGGGGCGCCCGCCATGGCGCGGCAGTTGCGGTCGGCCTGCCTGACGGGAGGATGGAAAAGGGATGCGCAGGCGTCGGAAGCCATGCCTTCCTTCAGGGGGAGGCGGGCCTGTAGAATTCCTCCGGTGCGCCGGGCAGGGGGAAATCCGCGCCCAGGGGCATGGCGGGCATGTCCATCCCCGGCATCGGGGACGCGGCGGGAAGGGCATAGCCATCGGGATGCGTCAGGCGCCAGCGGAACGCGGTTTCGACAATGTCCTCAAGCGCCGCAATACGTGGTATCCAGCCGGTTTCGCGGCGCAGGCGTTCGGAACCGGCGATCAGGGTGGCGGGATCGCCCTGCCGCCGTCCCGCCCATGACCAGTTCACGGTGCGTCCCGTCACGCGTTCCACCGCGCGGATGACATCAAGGTTCGAAAATCCGGTTGTATTTCCGACATTGTACGTCACGCTGCGGGTTTCGATCTGTTCCAGCGCCATGAGGTGCGCATGCGCAAGGTCGGTGACATGGATGTAGTCACGCACGCATGTCCCATCGGTCGTGGCATAATCCGCGCCAAAGATCGACAGGGCAGGACGGCGGCCAAGGGCTGTATCAATCGCCAGCGGGATCAGGTGGGTTTCAGGGCGATGGTCCTCGCCCGCCCGGCCCATGGGGTCGGACCCGGCGGCATTGAAATATCGCAGGCATGCGCTGTGCATTCCATAAATCGTCTCGGCCCAGTGCAGGACACGCTCGATCAGGAATTTGCTTTCGCCATAGGGGGAGCCGGGATTGACGGTGGCATGTTCCATGATCGGCTGCTGTTCCGGGGTGCCGAACAGGGCCGCGGTGGATGAAAACACGAAACGCCTGATGGCGTGATGGGTGCACAGTTCAATAAGCTGCAGGCTGTTCAGGTAATTCTGCCGCAGATAGGTGAAGGGCACGCGCATGCTGTCCCCGACAAGGGACAGGGCGGCAAAGTGCAGGACGCCATCGAATCTTTCGCGTTCCATGAGTGTATTGAGAAGCGCCTGATCCGAAAGGTTGCCGATCACAAGGGGAACATCGGGCGGGACGGCAGCACGGTGGCCGGTGCTGAGATTGTCGAAAACCACGACGGAATGGCCGGCGTCGCGCAAGGCAAGTACGACATGGCTGCCAACAAAGCCGGCGCCCCCTGTGACAAGGTAATGCATCGTATTCTTCCTGTGGTAATGGAATGCGATATGAACGGGCCTGGCAGGGACATGCCTGTGGGACCATGCCTCTGGCTGCTCTGCGCGAACGACAGGTACAGGCCTCCGGTTGCGTGAGTCCGTATCGAATTTAATATTTTATTTCCTGCCGTTATGGAAAAGAACAATAAGGATATTTACCTACAGGCCTGTATCGGATGGATAATTCCTGCATGTCCGTGGGATGCGCGCTGTCCTGTGGGGCGTGTTCACATTTTTCGTGTAATGGACACAAGGAACATGAATCCGGACATTGCCGGGAGGCGGATACAAAATATTTTTGGCCCCCCGTAAAACCAGACCGGTTACTGGCCTGTTTCCCTGCCGAGGTCATGTGGCAGCCATGATCCGTGAAGGGAACAGGATATGGATGCTCCAAGACACCATTATGCCGCTCTGGATGGTGTGCGTGGCTTTGCCGCACTGTCGGTCATGATCTATCACCTTGGGCACTGGCTGGATATGGGGGGGCTTGCGGTCAATAGTGGCCTTGCGGTGGACCTTTTCTTCTGTCTCAGCGGATATGTCCTTTCCCTTTCATATGGCACGCGCATGACGGGCGCGCGTGGCCTGTCGGCAGGGCAGTTCTTCCGCCGTCGCCTTGTGCGTCTCATGCCTGTGGTCATCGTGGCGACCATGATCGGTGCGGCCTATGTCCTGTTGCGCGGTCATCTGAATGGCGGGGATGTCGCATATGCGGCATTGCTGGTGGCGGTAGTGCTGGCATTGCTGGATCTGCCCTATCTTTTCGCGCCACACGAGATTGGCGGGCCACAGGTCTTTCCGCTCAATGGTCCGCAATATTCGCTGTTTCTGGAACTGTTCATCAACCTGTTCTGGTGGATGACCCGCCGGCTTGACCAGCGTGTGCTGGCGACGGCCATGATCGTGATATGTCTGCCGCTGGTATGGAGGTTCGGCCTGGGGGGCGATGTGCCCGGCACGTTCTGGAGCGGTTTTCCAAGGGTCGGTGCATCCTTTTTCATTGGCGTCGCCCTCTACCGCTTTGCACCGGTCATCCCGGCGGTGGTTTCGGGGGTGCCGGTATTTGTCATGTGCCTGTGCCTCATGCTGGGGCTGTTCTTCTGGCCGGTGGCGGCATCGCGCGGGATTGAAATGGCGTGGATTGCGATCTTCTCCCCCCTGCTGGTCATTTCCGGCGCACGGGTCAGGATGTCGCCCGCCCTGGCGCGGGCTTCGTTATGGGGAGGGGAGATCTCCTATCCGCTCTATGCGCTGCATTATCCGGTTTTCTGCTGGGTCAATGGCCTGTTTCAGGCAACGATGCATGCACGTATCGCGGTGGTGGAAATACCGCTGGCCGCAGTCATGGCGGTTGTGATTTCCCTGCTCATACTCAGGGGTGTCGATGAACCGGCCCGTCGCATGCTGTCGCGCCGTCGGCCTGATGCAGCAGGCGGGGCGGGCTATGTCATGGGCAAGGCGTCCGTCGCCGTCCCCGTCCATCAGGAAAGATAGCCCCGCACACGTCCAAGGAATGTCATGACATAGTAACGGAAGAATGGAATATTTCCTTTCAGCAGGTAGAAGATGCCCCCCGCGATGGGGCGCAGCAGGAACATCAGGACAATGGCGGGGGCGAGGCGGTTGCTGCGCATGACCCGTCCCATTCCTGCACCATAGCTGTAGGCGCGGGCGATATTGAGGGAGACGGGCTTGTCAGGATGGATGATACGCAGGGTTGGAAGATAAAGCCCGGCAAACCCCTTTTTCAAAAGGCGCAGCGCAAGATCCTGCCCCTCGGCCGAGCCAAAGGGCGTGCCGGGGCCAAGCATTTCGTCAAACCCGCCCACGGCGTTGAAGGCGCTGCGACGGATGAAGAAATTGAATTCGATCAGGCATGTCCACACGGTATGGGGATCGATCACGGTTTCTTCCGTCTGCCATCGTCCTGAACGTCCTGTCTGGCCTTCATGCGTGATGACGGAGCCGGTTATGAATTCGGGGGAGCGGACGCCGCTGAATGTACGGTTGACGGTTTTGAGAATGTCTTTTGTATAAACGCAGTCATCATCGGGGAATGTCACAATGTCGCCCCCCGCGCGGCTGGCGCCGAGGTTGCGGGCATGGTTGCATTTGCGGATGGCGCTGCGCAGGTGAAGGATGCTCAGCCTGTCGCTGAATTCTTCCACGATGGGGATCAGGCGGTCATCCTCGTTCTGGTCCACGATGATGACTTCAAATGTCTTGAGTGACTGTTGTGTCAGGGACAGCAGAAGGCTGCGTAATTCCTCAACCCGCCCCAGTGTCGGCACGATCAGTGAAAAGAACATTGAAACAGGTCCCTATGGGTTAAAGCGTCAGCATTTTTTCAGGGGAAATGCGGCCGAGCAGGGCATCACGCAATGCAAGCCAGTTGCCGATGATCCGCCCCCGGCGGTCGATATAGGGTTCCGGCCACAGGCTGCGTATGGCGTTCATGGCCATGTTCCGGCCAATGCTGCGCAGGGCATGATCAAGCGGGAACGTGCCCTTGCGTGACAGGTAAAGCGGGTTCGCTACCTGCGAATATCCCAACCGCCGTCCCGGCGTACGTCCGGACTTGCTGCCCAGGTGGATGCCCTTTGCGCCGTTGACGCGCACGATACGGCCGCGCCGTCCCAACTGGCGGGAGAAGTCGATATCCTCGTACCACGCATACAGGGGCAGGCGTTCGTCAAAATGGACCCCCATTTCCGCAATGGTGGAGAGACGATAGGCCATGTTGCATCCATATCCGTTCCATGCCGTCTGCACGGCGGGCAGGGGGGGCGTATCGTTGATGGCGGGATCGGCCAGCATCGTGCGCGCGTCCTCCACCGTCAGGCCCGGCCCCTTTGCACCGTCCGCCAGCACGCGCCCGGTGGCGACGACAATTTCAGGGTCCGATGCAAAGGCCATGGCGCATTGCGCAAGGTAGTCGGGATCCGGCAGGAAATCATCGTCGAAGAAGACGACAATATCCGCATCCTCCATATGCTGCAGCAGCATGTTGCGCTGGTGCGCCAGTCCCCGCGGCCCCTGAAGCAGGACCAGTCCATCGGCGGCGTCCAGTCCCGCCATGTCCTGCAGGGTGGGCGCGCAGACAATGATCCTGTGTGGGGGATGGGTCTGCCGGCGCAGTTCCGCGATCGTTTCGCGCAGGATGCCCGGCCGTCCGCAGGTCGCGATCCCGACCGTGATCTTCATGTCCCGCGCGGCGGCCGGGCCATTGTCCCCAGCCTCCCGCGCGGCGGGACTGCGCTGTGACACAAGTTCGCGTGACAGCGCGACATGACGCAGGGCATAGGACCGGGAATTGAGTTCCGTGCGCATGCGTTCGCGCGCATTGGACACCATGGCCGTACACCGGTCCGGGTCGCACGCCAGCGTGACGATGGCGTGTCCCATTGCCTGCGCATCGCCAACGGGTACATAAAAAACGCAGTCTTCACCAAAATAATGACGCAGGCCGCCGGTATCCGTGGCGATGACCGGAAGCCCCCGCAGGGTCGCTTCCTCGATCACGGTAATGCCGGAGGCATGCAGGTTGTGCGTCAGGGGAACGACCACGAGGTCGGCTTCGTCATACAGCCGGAACAGCATATCGTTATGCGTGGGGGTGACGCGCGTGACATGGGGGGGCGGGACAAAGCGGTTGGCCGTGGCGATGGTGACATGACATGCCACCCCATCGGGCAGGGGGGACGTGGCGGCCATCAGCGTGCTCCAGTCACGATGGCGGTCATTGCCCAGCGACAGCACCCGCACCGGATCACCCGATGTACGTACCGGCGGGGGATGGTCCGTCATGTCATCCGCGCGGATGCCGAACGGGATCCATTCCATCCTCTGTCCGGGGAAAACGGTGCGTGCCTGCGCCAGGTTTTCGGGCGAGAGGAATGTCAGCATGTCCGCGCGTGACAGCAGGCTGCGCATGAATAGTCGCCGCCACGCCGGTTCATGCGGCCAGCGATCCATCAGCCAGACGCTCTGCGCGATCAGGGGGGGGTGGGTGCGGCGTGGCGTCAGGCGGTAGAGCAGCAGCACCGCAAGGGCCTGTGCCTCGGTATGGGTCCAGACCACATCGGCGGACAGGATGCCCGCACGGTTGCGCCAGGCCTGCACGAAATCGAACCCAAGGATGAAGCGCACCCCATAGCGCACAAGGCGCGAAAACGGGTTTTCCGCCCTGTCTTCGGACTGTTCAACGATAACGTCCGGGCCTGCCGCGCGATAATATCCATAGGCATAGGGTTCGTTGATCCCAGGGATTTCTCCTTTCTGCCAGCGCGCATGCCAGCTCCTGGCCCCGTATCCATAACTGAGCTGCACGAAAGCACGCAGGGGCGGGGCGGTCTGTGTAGGCATGAGGAGGTCTCCTGTGCGCGAAGCTAGAAAATACCGACCGAAACAATCCTGAAATTGCGTTCCGCCATATGCGCGATCAGGTCCGCATGTGCGGCGGCGGCGCGATGGGGAGAGGGAAAGGCGTGGCAGTAGGCACCCTCCAGCACCACATGCATGCCAAAGCGCAGGTTGACCGTGCGTGCGAACCTGCCGCCATAGGCATAGACTGCCATGCGCGATGTCATGGGCAGGGGATAGGGATTGCTGATGAACAACTGTTCGGAGGAGGGATCGCTGATGCTGCACCAGACCGACTGCGTTGGTGCGGCATATGCGCCCGCCGTGACGGCCACGGCCATCATGCCCCCCAGATGCACTCCCCCCAGCCAGCGCAGGATGGGTGCATATTTCATGAGGTCATGTCCTGTGTGATCTGCAGCAGCGACTGCGCGGCCCTGTCCCACGTCAATTCATCCGCCCGCGCCCGTCCCGCCACCCGCAGTTCCTGCGCCACGGCAGGGGAGTCGAGGATGCGCACCACACTTTGCGCGATGGCGTCGGGATCGGCGGGATTGGCATAGATCGCGGCAGGGCCACAGACTTCATGCAAGACGGGAATGTCGGCGGCCACCACCGGGCAGCCACATGCCATGGCCTCCAGCGGGGGCAGGCCGAACCCTTCGTACAGTGACGGAAACACGAAACACGCCGCCGCTTCATACAGCGCGCGCAGTTCCCCGTCGCTGACCCGTCCGACATAGGTGGCCGGGCGGGGCAGGATCTGTGTGCCGCTGGCATTGAATATGGTGGTGTTCACGCTGCCGCTGATGACAAGCGGGATGCCGCGCAGGGACAGCGCACGCGCCAGCGCATCAAGCCGCGACAGGTTCTTGTGCGGGGCAAGGTTGCCGACCGCCAGTACGAAACGCTGCGGGCGGAGGTCATGGCGCGCCAGGATCGCGGGATCGGCCTGCGTGCGGACGATATGTTCGGCCCCTTCGCCAATGACCGAGATGCGTGCGGCGGGGATGTGCAGGTAACGCGCCAGTTCATTACGGGAAAATTCGGAAACGGTGACAAGGCGCGTGCGCGTGCGGCACAGCAGGAAATGCAGCACCCGGTACCACAGGCGGAATTTCCATGAATAGGAATCAGGATGGCCGAACACCCCCGCATCGTGGATGATCACGATCTGGCGTCGTCCCCACAGCGGGGCCGTGTTGCCAAGGTTGAGCAGGATGCCACTGCGCGCGGCAAGGGGCAGTTCGAACTGTTCCCAGACCTGCCCGTGGCGTTTCCCCACCGTGCGGCGCGGCAGGTCGGGCGCATCATCTTCGGTAATGCGCCCTTCGGGGATCAGGAGGATCGGGGACGGGCGCCCCTGTGCGTGGCTGACCCGGGCGAGGGCATGGCAGATCTCCAGTGCGAAGCGCTGCACCCCGCTCAGGGGCTGGGTCATGAAGCGACCGTTGACATAGATGGCTGGTCTCACCAAAGCACTCCAAACATTGCCTGCCGCCTCAGGTCGGGGGCAGCAGTCCATAATGGCTGTAGATCCGGAAGGGATGTTTCTCCGCCTCACCCAGGCTGTGCGGCGGGGCCTGCGTCAGCACGGCGCCCAGCGTGCGCGCGTCATAGGTGTGCAGCGTGCGCATCGCCTGCACCAGTGTTGCGGCACTGGTCTGTCCCCACTTGACCACCATCACCACGCCGTCGGTCTGCCGTGACAGGACGGCGGCGTCGGGAAACGCCAGCGCCGGCGGCGTGTCGAGCAGGATCATGTCGTACTGCGATCCCACCTGCGCCAGGATCTGGCCCAGTTCCTCCGGCAGCAGCATGGCGCCGCCACCACGATGCATCATCCCCTCGGGGGTCAGGATATCGACACCGGGCAGGACATCGCGCTCCAGCCCCGCCAGAAGCGGCGAAACCGGGGCGTGGGTATTGCGCATGATGCTGACCGCCCCCATGACCCGCATGGCCGACGGATTGCGCATGTCACAGTCGATGACCAGCGCACGCTGTCCGCACCGCCCCGTATTCGCCGCCAGGGACAGGGCGAAGGTGGTCTTGCCTTCCGCCTGCTCTGCCGATGTGACCAGCACCACCTTCGCGCGGAAGCGGCTGTGGCCGAAGGACAGGACGCTGCGGATCGATTCCACCGTCTCCAGATAGGCCGAACGCTCCCTGCTGGCGTACTGGCGCGCCAGTGGCCCGGCGAAGGCCGGCACCAGACCCAGCGCGAATAGCCCCGGTATCGCGTCGAGTTCGGCCGTGCTGCGCACCCCCTTGCGCATCCGTTCGATCACCAGCGCCGACCCGGCCCCCATCATCAGCGCAAAGAGGATGGCGATGGCCATGTACTGCTTGCGCGGGGGGCCATAGGGGCCAAGCGGCGTCTCGGCCCGTGAAATCAGGTCGGCTTCCGCCACCTGCAGTTCCGCCTGCGTCGATGTCTGGGCAAAACGGCCGAGATAGTCCTGATAGACCGTGCGTGCCGCCGTGGCCTCGCTCTGCAACTGGCGCAGGGTCACGTCGGCTTCGTTTTCCGCCGTGACCTGCCCCTGAAGCCTGTCCACCTCGGCCGACAGGGCGGCGACGCGGGCTTCGGCGCTCGACAGTTCCTTGGCGGCGCTGTTGGCGACGCGCTGGACTTCCGCACCGATGCGCGCGCGGACCTGGGCTGCCGCCGCGCGCACGGACTGCAGGTCGGGATTGCCGTCCATGACCGTCTGGCTCAGGCTGGCGGCGCGGCTGCTGATCTGGGCTTCCTGCGCCTGAAGCTGCTGGATCAGCGGGGAGGAAACGGCGTCGGGAATGCTGTCGAGGCTGCCGTTGCGGATCGCGTTGCGGACCTCGGTATAGCGGGCGCGCCTGCTTTCAAGGTCGCCGCGCGCGGTGATCAGTTCACGGTTCATCTGGATCAGCTGCTGGTCGGTCACGGTGGTGCCGCCGCTGTCGGCACTGTTGCTGCTGCCGTTCGCGCCGGGCGCGCGTTCGAGTTCGGCCGCAATCAGGCCGTTCTTTTCACGAAAGGCCTGCACCGCCTGTTCCGCCTTGCGCAGCCGTTCGCGCAGGGGGGCGATCTGTTCATCCAGCAGTGCGTTCGCCTGCCATGTCGCCGAGATCTTCATGTGGCGTTTGAAGTCGAGATAGACATCGGCATAGGCATTGGCGATGCGCGCACTGGTGGCCGCGTTGACCGTGCTGGCCGTGATCGTGATGATATAGGACCGCCCGTCATTAAGGATCGTCACCCACTGGTCCAGCAGCAGGCTGACGGCCTGCAGGCGTTCGTCCGCCGTCATGGGCGGCTCGACCGGCGGGGTGACGAACATGCGTGAAACCGCATCGACCAGCCGTTTACTGACAGGTACATGATCCAGCGCCTCGCGAAAGTCGGGATCGTTCACCAGGTCCAGCTTTTTCGCTACCGCCCGTGCGATGGCCGGGCTTCGCAGGATGCTGACCTCGCTATTGACGGCGACAGTGTCCACCTCGGGCGAGGAAACGGTGGCCTGCAGGTCACGGAACGGGGCCTGGTGCGTGCCGACGATCAGGATGGACGAGGCATTGTAATAAGGCCGGAGCGAGAAGATGCCGATCCCCGCAGGCACCGAGATCCCCAGCGTCACAAGCGCTATGGCCAGGCGATGGCGGCGCATGATGCTGAAGGCATGCAAGGGTGAAACCTGCTGCGTTGCCGTCGGGTCCGGCACGGGGCCGTTGAATGATGCGGGCAATTGGAGCGTATTCATCACTTGCGTCCTCTCGAAAGGGGAGGGGCGGGTATATGGGGCATATGGCTGCTTTTCTTCCGGGATGGGCCGGGATGTTCAGTTCAGCGTGCGCCTTTCTGGCCCAGCACGGCCGGAATGGTCTTCAGGAGGATCACGATGTCGCGCCACAGGCTCCAGTTCCGGACGTACCAGTTATCAAGCTGGACACGGCGGGTATAGGAAGTGTCGCTGCGGCCGCTGACCTGCCACAGGCCGGTGATGCCCGGACGGGTGGCCATGTAATATTCCATGTCCACGCCGTAATGGACCTCCTCGGCCATGACGATGGGGCGCGGGCCGACAAGGCTCATCTCCAGGCGCAGCACGTTGAAGATCTGCGGCAGTTCATCAAGGCTGGTCCGGCGCAGCAGCCTGCCAACGCGCGTGATGCGCGGGTCCGATGTCAGCTTGCGCGTGGCGGCCCATTCCGCCGCCGCCTGCGGATCGCGCGCCAGCAGGTCGGCCAGGATCGCATCGGCATTGACCGCCATGGTCCGGAACTTCAGGCAGCGGAACGGACGGCCGTTGCGCCCGATACGCATGTGGCCAAAGACCGCAGGCCCCCCGTCAAGGCGGACCAGCGCATAGACCACGGCAAGGATCGGCAGGATGGCCATAAGGACCAGCATCGCCACGGACAGGTCCAGCGCCACCTTCATCGCCCGGTGGACCGGGCGGTCAAGGTTGTTGCGGAACGTCATGATCATGGCGTCATGGCTGAAATAGGCATGGTCCCCATGATCCAGCGGGACACCACGCAGGGGCGGCATCAGCGAAAAAGGCAGCCGTGTGCGCGTGACATGTTCGATCACGCTGCGTCCGTCGCCTTCATGCGTGTCCATGACCAGCAGCAGTCGCGCGGCGCCATGGCGGGCCAGCAGCATGTCATGCAGGTGCGTGCCCGACATGTGCAGGAGGCGCGACGGCGGGATGCACCCGACCGAGCGCAGGCCGGGAAAGCGTTCGCTGGAAAAGATCTCGATCGCGCGGGTGCAGTCCTCGGGTTCACCGGCCAGCAGCACGGGAATGCGCCACAGTCCCATGGCATGGAGCACCCGTTTCGTAATCTGGCGCAGCGTGACATCGACAATGGGAAACATGATGAACGGGAACAGCGCGGATGCAACCTGCATGTCGGGCCATGACAGCATGACGATGGCCACCCCCGCCATGGCGGCGGCGGCAATGATCTGCGCCACTTCGTTCCAGAAGGGGGGGCGGTCGGTATAATGGCGCTGGTACGCAAAATAGCCCAGCATGACCACCAGCATGGCGCAGGAGAGGAAGAACACGCTTTCCATGTAATGAATGTTCTTTGGAAAGAACATTTCCTCCATCCCCAGGCACAGCGAAAATGCGGCGCAGTCGGTGGCGATCAGGGCTGTTGCACATGAAAAATGTATATGTCGCAACTGGATTGCAGGAGCATGGAATCCGTCCACCTCCGCCAGGTGGGCATCACCGGGGTGAACTGTCGCCGGGGTGGAGCCAACCGCCGCGGGGGAAAGGTGCGTATCCATGATTTACTCCGCATTATTACAGAACATGTAGAGTCAGAATACTTGGTGCCGCGTTTTCAGAGGGCCCGGCCATTGTGGGCGGAGCCTGTTCATGACTGCTCCTCCGGCCGTGACAGGGGCTATACGTGGCAGCGGGGAAGCAAGTTCCGTTAAAGTGTTAAAAATTTATTTCCAGTAATAACGCGAACGTGACCACCGTTACGCCCGGAAAACATGCAAATGGAGACAGAAGCCAAAAATAATTTAATCTTGATAGGGGATTAAATCTGCGTGCCCACGGCGCTTCATGAAGCAGGAAACAAGAACACCCACCAGGGCAGGTTGCCAGATGAGTCCTTTTCCCATCTCTCCGTCATGAATGTTCAATAGGTATCTGGTGCGCAAAATAATGGTCTTCAGGCTGGGCCTGACTGCGGCGGCTCCCCTGTTTGTGGTGGATGGCGCATATGCCCAGGTTATCGACAACTATTTCCCCGCCATTGGCAGCGGGGCGGGCGAACTGGCGCAGGAACCCGCACAGGTGCGTGCGATGGGGGCCTATGCCCCGCTGGGGAAGCGTTACGGGCCCCTGCGCATCGACGCCGACGGAAGCGAATCGGAAGGTTACGTCAACAACGCCGACCGCACTGTCGGCGGCCATTCCAGCGCCGTTGTCTCCACGCAGGGGAACCTGTCGGCGGTGTCAAAATGGGGCAAGCGCGACCAGGTCCATGGCAACATCAGTGTGGACGATATCCGCTATCCCTCCCGCAGTATCCAGAATCGTACGAACTGGACCGCCAATGTCGGCGGCGTGCATGATTTCGGTCATGACACGATAGGGGTTTCCTATTCCCATCTGGCGCTTGTGCAGATGCCCACCGACCTTGGCGCGCTGGTGGTTGACCATCCCGTGCCCTACCAGGTCGATGACGGCAGGGTCAGCTATACCGCGACGACGCATGGACGGCTGAGCCTCATCCCGCAGGTCGATGTGCAGCGTTATCATTTCGATTCCTTTCCCCCCACCGCCAGTCAGCCAGGGCAGGGATACCGTGATCGCATCCTCGTGACCGAAGGGGTGACGGCGCAATATGAACTGCGCGGGGACAGCCACGCCCTGCTGGTGATGCAGGGGACGGAAATCCGGTACCAGAACCAGTTGGAAGATGCGCCTTCGCGTGATTCCAATGGGGCGTCGGTCATGGCGGGATACGATTTCGGGATGCGCGGCCCGCTGCGTTTCCGGGCCCTTGTGGGGTACCAGACGCGGCGTTACCGCGCCAGTGCGTATGGCAGCATCAATTCCCCCATGGCGGAGGCGGAGTTCAACTGGAGCCCCACGCGCCTGACCTCGGTCACGCTCAGCGTGCGGCACGGGATCGAGGACAGCGCCTTTGAAAACGTGGTGGGGTACACCTTTACCGGCGCGCGGATCGGCGTGACGCACACATACAGGCGCAATATCGTTTTTTCTGCATATGGACAGATACAGAAAGCGAACTATCCGTCCGCTCCGGCCTTTCTACAGAATACGGTCCTGTATCAGGAACACAACAACCAGACGTTCTATGGCGTGGGCGCCGAGGTGCAGTGGCTGATCAACCGCCACATGCACCTGTCGGCAAATTATGATTTCAGCAGTCAGAATACGGTGGGAAGCGGACAGTTCCCGATCCACACCTTTCTGGTCGGGTTTCATCTATCGCTTTAGGGGACGCGCATCCGGGGCGTCTGGTTTTCCTGCCGGGACGGATATGATGACAGGAGCATACGACGCATGCCGACGACCTGTTCAAGACCCCGCCGCGTGGCCATCTGGCTGCCGGTCGTCATGGGTGCGATGGGGGGCCTGCTTGCAGGTTGCACGCCCGGTTGGGATTTAAAGCCGGTTCCACCATATGATCCCGGACAGTACCGTCTGGGCGTGGATGATGAAATCCGTGTCATGACCTATGAACAGGATCAGTTCACATCGGATTTTCGTGTTGACAGCAGTGGAAAGGTCGCCTTTCCCGTTGCCGGCAGCCTTCAGGCCGCGGGCCTGACCACGGTCGAATTCGCGGCCGAGGTGACAAAGGCGCTACAGCAGGCGCGCATGCTGCGCGAACCCAGTGTCTCGGTCGAGGTTTCGGCCTATCGTCTTGTTTCCGTCCTCGGGGAGGTGGCGAAACCGGGGCAGTACCCCTACCAGCCTGGCATGACGCTGCTGACGGCGGTTGCGGCGGGGGGGGGATTCACCTATCGCGCGCTGGAAACGCGGGCCTATGTCGTGCGGCAGGAGGGGGATCATGCCGTTGTCGGCTACCTCAAGCCCCATGATTACGTAAAGCCGGGCGATGTCATAAAGATTTACGAACGTCATTTCTGATCTGGTGTCCCCGCCCACCCCGTGTTCACCGCATCAGGCAGAACCCCGCGATGAGTACGCCCCAGCACGCGATGCCCAGTACGATACCCACGACCAGGCCCCGTGCGGGGCGCAGGCGGTCTGGCGTGGCGGGACGCGGCAGGGAGTGGGGGGACGCGGATGTGCCGGATGGTCTGTGGCGGGATTTCAGGGGCAAGGCTCATCTCCTGCTTGGTGCCGCATCAGGCCCTGTTTACGTAATGTCGGCGATATCTTCATGCCGATATCTGAAAATATCGATAATGCCCACGTGTCCGACCTGTAAAGCATGGGGATACATGCACGGCAAGGGGACGTCGCGGCCAGCGAAGCGGAGGGTCGGTTCATGAATGTTCTTCCTGCATCACGTCGCGCGGCATATCCGCCGCCCACGGGGCCGCGTGTCGCCATCGTTCACGAATGGCTGGAACATTACGCAGGTTCCGAACGGGTGCTGGAACAGCTTGTGCTCATGTATCCGGATGCGGCGGTTTTTGCGATTGTCGATTTCATGCCCCCCGATCAGCGTGCCTTTCTGGGCGGACGCCCGGTGGAGACGACGTTCATACAGGAACTGCCCTTTGCCCGGCGATATTTCCGTTACTATCTCGGGCTGATGCCTGTTGCGGTGGAGCAGCTTGACCTGTCGGGGTTCGACCTTGTGATTTCCAGCAATCACGCCGTGGCCAAGGGGGTCATTACCGGACCGGACCAGGTCCATGTCTGTTATGTCCATTCGCCCATGCGCTACGCCTGGGACATGCAGGCGGCCTATCTGCGCCATGGCGGGATGGAGCGGGGAATAAAGGGACTGTATGCGCGCTGGCTGCTGCACCGGATGCGCAACTGGGACGTGCGCTCCGCCGCCGGGGTCGATGTGTTCGTGGCCAATTCGACCTATATCGCGCGCAGGATCCGCAAGGTCTATCGCCGGGAGGCCGAGGTTGTCTATCCCCCTGTCGATATCGACAGGTTTCATGAAAAGGACCAGCCCTCGCGCGCCGCCTATGTCGTGATATCGCGCATGGTTCCCTACAAGCGCATAGACCTTGTGGTGGAGGCCTTCCGCCGCATGCCGCAGCATGTCCTGCATGTGGCGGGCGAAGGGCCGGAACGCGAACGGATCGAGGCGGTGGCGAAAGGTGCGCCGAACATCATCTTTCGTGGCCGTGTCAGCGATGCGGAGGTGCTGTCGATGATGCAGGACGCGCGTGCCTTCGTCTTCGCCGCGGAGGAGGATTTCGGCATCGCGATGGTCGAGGCACAGGCCTGCGGCACGCCCCTGATCGTCTTTGGCCGTGGTGGCGCATGCGACATCGTGCGTGACGGGGACGACCCGGAGGGGCCGACCGGCGTGTTTTTCGAGGTGCAGGAAGCCGATGCCATCATCGCGGCAGTCGAACGGTTCGAGGCGATGCGCACGCGCATCACTGCCGCGGCCTGTCGCGCCAATGCCCGGCGTTTTTCGTGCGATGCCTTTCGCCGCTCCATGTTCGCGGTCGTGGAGCAGGCGATGCGTGATGCCTGTCCACGACATCTGGGCGTGGCGCGGTAGGCCGCACGCAAAGGGAAGCGGGACGGACCAGCAGGGGGTGGCGCGCGATGACGATTGTCGGACTGATTCTGTTCCCGTTATGCCTGCTGTTATGGATGCGTCCGCAACTGATGCTCCATATCCTGCTGCTGGCGGGGATATTGCCGGCGGCTGCGGCGCTGGTGCTTGGTGGCCTCGGGGTCCAGCCCGCCATGGTGCCTGCCATGGCGTTCATGAGCTTCGTGATGCTGCAATGGGTGCTGGGCGTTCATTATCCGGGGGAACGCACGGTCATGACGCTGTGCTTTCCGTTCATGCTGGTGGTGACATGGACGCTGCTGGCGTCGCTGATCATGCCGCGCCTGTTCATGAACCAGGTCATGGTCTGGCCGCAGAAAAGCGATTCGGTGGGGGGCAGGGTCCTGCTTGCGCCCAATTTCGGCAATATCTCGCAGGATATGTACCTGCTGATCAATACGATCTTCCTTGTCCTCGCCGCCCGTTTCCTGACCCGCAGCGACGTGCGGCTGGATCGCCTGTACCGGACCTTCCTGCTGTCGGGATGGTGCGTCGTTGGGATATGCATGTGGCAGTTCGCGCACAGGGTCGGTGGCGTGCCATTTCCCGACACGTTCTTTTATTCCAATCCCGGCTGGGCCGTCCTCAACACCCAGACTGCAGGGCCGGTGCCGCGCATCAACGCGTCATTTTCCGAACCGGCCGCCTGTGCCGCATTCCTGAGCGAGATCCTGTTTTCCAGCGTCTGGATCGTCCTGCAGGGCTATTCCGTGGCGCGCGCCAAATGGCTGATCCCCGCCTCGGCGCTGGCGCTTGCCTGTACGACATCGACCACAGGCTTCATTACCGTGGCGGCGGAAATCTGCCTCCTGCCCGTGGCGGCCATCGCGACCGGGGCGATGCAGTTGCTGGGGAACGTCATGCGCCTGATCGTGGTGGGGGTCGCGCTGCTGGCCTGCGGGGTGCTGGTGGTGGTGACGGTCGCGCCGCAGGTCGTGCCCGCGGCGCAGTTCGTGTTCCAGTCCACGGCGGAAAAGAAGGACAGCCAGTCCTATCAGGACCGTTCGCAGGTGGACCGGGATTCCATGTCCCTCGTGACGGAAACCTACGGGCTTGGCGTGGGGTGGGGCAGCAACCGGGCGTCCAGCCTGTTGCCGGGGCTGTTATCGACCATCGGTGTCGTGGGGGCGATCGGCCTGCTGGTCTTTGACTGGAAACTGCTGCGTGGGGCGATGGTGGCGCGCAGGCGCGTCCCCCCGGGGCCGGAGCGACTGGTGATCGAAGGGGTGGTGCCCGCCTTGGTGGCGCGCCTGATCGCGGCCTGCCTGTCCAGTCCGACGGTCGGGTTCCTCGATTTCTATCTGCTGATCGCCATGCTGATTGCCGCGATCGCCCGGATCGACCTGATGTGCGCGGGCAGGGGACGCGCGCAGGTTCCACAACGCGCGCTTGCGCCCGTTTACGCAACGCCGGCGCAATGCCATGCCAGGGTGGAGACGGACCGACCGCAGATCCATGCATGAGATGGGGGACGCAATGCATTTCATGACCAATGCAGGCGACCAGGCCCTGATCATTCCCATCGAGGCAGGCGTTTTCCTTGTGTTCCTGGTATGTCGCTGCTGGCGCATGGCAGCGGCGTGGGCGGTCATGATTGTCGCGGGATCGGGACTGATGCTGGCGCTGAAGCTTTATTTCGAGGCATGCGGTCCCGCGCGCCACCGCGTGCTGTACAGCCCCAGCGGCCATACCATGGCGGCCACCATGGTATATGGCGGACTGCTGTCGCTGACGCGCCTTAACCGTGCGGCCGTGCTGGCGGCAACACTGGCGATCGCGATGCTGATGGGATGGACCCGTGTGGCGCTGGGGTACCATACGGTAATGGAGGTCGTGGTGGGCGGCGCGCTGGGCCTTGCGATGGTGGCGTGTTTCGGCATCCGGACGCAGGGGTGGCAAAAGCAGTTCCGCCCGGTCCTGTCCATCCTGTGCGTCCTCGTGCTGGTGGCGATATCCATGCGCGGATGGCATCCCAATATCGAAAGCAGGATACAGTCCGCATCGCGGTTGTATTTTTCGCAATGGGAATGTAAAAGGCCGCTTTTGCACGAATAGAGCAAATATTGTCATAACATGGCGGATGAAACGTTCGGACATATCAGGCGCAGAATGGATGTTGCGGCATCGCGATGCGCAGGTTCCATGTCCCCGCTCCGGGATATGGCCGCATCTTTGTTGCAGAAACGTACGAACATACAACAGGTAACAGATATCCGATAATGCGCCGTGCCCCGAGACGATCTGACCCTGTGATGCTGTCGCTGCTGTTGCGTCGCGGATGGCTGGTGCTTGGGGGGGTGATCGTGCTTTCGCTGCCCCGGCATGCGCAGGCGGCGGCCAATACCACGCAAAAGGCCCATGCGCGACAGGCGACGAAGCCTGCAGCGCCCGTGCATGCGGAAACCATCACGGTCAATGCGCAGCGCCGTGACTTTGCCTATCCGGAGGCGCAGCATGTGCCCGATGCGGATACGCGCCTGACCGCAGCCCGCCTGATCGAACGCGGGGTCGTCTCCCTGCGCGGGCTTGAGCGCGTGGCGCCGAACCTGACCGTCCAGAGCATCAACGGCACGGCCTCGACCAATTTCTACCTGCGCGGGGTGGGCTTCAACGATTTCACGCAGAACAACATGCCCTCCGTGCTGTCCTATTTCGATGACGTGCCGTTCGCGTTTTCGACCATGACGGACGGGATGATGTTCGACCTTGCCGGGGCGGAGGTCACGCCGGGGCCGGTCGGCACACGTCATGGGCAGTCGGATACGGGGGGCGAAGTGCGCCTGCGCACCAATGACCCTACCGATAGCTGGCATTACGGCGCGCGGGAGGACATCGCCTCCTATTCCCGCAGCAGGAGCGAGGCCTATGTTTCCGGCCCGCTTGCGCGCGGACTGAGCTTCCGCCTTGCGGGACAGACGCAGCAGGGCGGCGGGTGGCAGACCGATCCGCTCAATGGCTCCCACCTTGGCGATGCCGACCTGTGGGCGTTGCGCGGCAAGCTGAAATGGACACCCGACAGCCATACAACCCTGATGATATCAGGGCATTTCACGCAAGACGACAGCGAGGTCGTCAATCCCATCCCGGTTGACCGTCTTGTGGGGACGGCGCCCCTGCCTGTTGAATCATGGCAGCAGACACAATGGTCCATGCGTCCCGAATTCGCCCGTCTGATCGGACGCAAGCCGGGCCTCAAGCCCAGCGAGCATAACCAGTTCTGGGGCGCGGATGTCCATTTTTCCCACGATTTCGGCCCGGTGACGTTTTCGTCCATCAGCGCGTTCGAGACGGAGCGGCAGGGCGAATATACCGATCAGGACGGCACCGCGCTGGCGCAGGCCGATACCTACCGCACCATCGACGCGAACACCTTTACGCAGGAAGTGCGCCTGCAATCCTCCCACCCGCATGACCGGCTGCAATGGACAATCGGCGCGTTTTACCAGCGCAGTCGCATGCAGCAGCGGTTTTTCTTCGATTATACCGATTATGTGCCGCAACGTGGTTACATGATGGCCACGCATTTCGGCATGGATCAGGAAAGCACGTCCGAGTTCGGCAATATCAGCTATCGCTTCGGGCATGGCGTGACCCTGTGGGCGGGGCTGCTGCATGAAATTGACGACCGTTCCATTTCCGGCCTGCAGTCCGTCATCTTTGGCGGTACGTCGCAGGATTTCCACGGCGAAAACACGGCCGCCGCGCAATATGCAGGACAGGCCGGGGTGTCATGGCAGGCGGCGGCGCATGAACTTGTCTATTTCAAGATCAGCAAGGGGTTCAAGCCCGGCGGCTTTACGGCGAACAATACCCAGATCCAGGCGCAGTTGAACCCGTTCAGGCCGGAGACGGTCCTGACCTATGAACTCGGCCTGAAAAGCGATCCCGTTCCCAACCGCATCCGCCTCAATGCTGCGGCATTTTACAATGATTACCATAACCAGCAGCTTGTCGGGACGGTACTGATCCCGAACTACGGGCCGCTGAGTGAAATCACCAACGCGCCGAAATCCGAAAGCTGGGGGTTCGAGGCGACACTGGACATCCATCCGTTCGCGCACCTGTTCGTGACGCAGAACCTGGGGTGGCAGCGGGGGAATTTCCAGAATTTCCCGACCGTGAACCGTGCCGCCACCAATGCCTATTATGCGCAGCATGGGGTGTGGAAGGCGATCGAGGACAATTTCGCAGGCGTCGATAACGGGCAGCCCAAGCTGACCCTGAACGGCAATGCGGAATGGCGACAGGCGCTGGGTCCGCATTATGGCATCGATTTCGGCCCCGACTGGCTTTATCGCGACAGCCAGGCGATCACGCCCGGCGGGACGGGGTTCTATCGCCTGCCGCCCTATTTCCTGCTGGGCGCGCATGCGACGTTCCATCCGGCGTCCGGGCACTGGTCGGCGACGGTCTATGCCACGAATCTGCTGAACCGGCGGTACGCCGAAAGCGGGGGCATGGCGACCACCACCTATTTCTACCTGCCCGGCGCGCCCCGGTTCATCGGTGGCCGCATTGCATGCGATTTCTGAACACGGCCCCTGCACGTCACCAAAATGTGCACCGCAACGCGCGGCAAAGTCACGTGCCGGGAAAGGTGATCATGTAATATGCCCGCGTAAAAAGGCCAGTGCCCGCAGACATCTTTCCAGTCCGGGCCGTGATGGCAGCCTTTTTGAAACAAGGGGATTCCATGCGCGAACATGATGCCATGCCTTCTGGTGAACTGACCATCCGTGTCGTCGCGATGCCGGCGGATACCAACCCGGCGGGTGATATCTTTGGTGGCTGGCTGATGTCGCAGATGGACCTTGCCGCCAGTACCACCGCTGCCCTGTGTGCGGGTGGGCGGTGTGCGACGGTTGCGATCGACCGGGTCGTCTTCCACCGTCCCGTGTCGGTGGGGGATGAGGTCAGCATCTATACCCAGATTACGAAAATAGGCCGCACCTCCATGACCATCGCCGTGGAGGCATGGCGCAGGGTCCGCCACGCCAGCGTGCGCCAGAAGGTGACGGAGGGGCATTTCGTCTTCGTCGCCCTCGATGAAAATGGCCGTCCGCGCCCTGTCGATACGCCCTGAGGACCATCCGGAAACCGTAAGAAAGTTCTTGGTGAAGCTTTTTTCAGAAAGCTTCGAAAAACGCTTCCTTTTTTAAAAGTCAGTCCCCAAAAACTTGCGTTGTTTTCAGGCACTCCCAGACGGAACGGACGCCACGACGTCCGGGCTCTCCCCGTGCGTGACGTCGAGGAGATGCAGCATGCCGGCCATTTCATCAAGTGTCGGCAGCGCATGGGGCGGGGCGGTTATGTCCGGCCAGTCCATCTGGCGCATGACCTGTTCGAACCGCGCGGGGAAAGGGGCATCGGCGCTGGACGGGGAAAGGGAACGTTCCATCCATGTGACACTTGCCCGTCCCGCCATCTGGCGCAGGGCAAGCAGGATCTGTTCCGCCCTGTCCAGTCGGGCGGACCTGCGCAGCCCCTCCAGGCGTGTCTGCTGGCACTGGATTTCGGCGCGGGTGCTGGTTGTGCCGGCCATGCGGCGGGCCTGCTCGATCTTTTCCCGGCCGGCGGCATGCGCGCCACTCGCCAGCACGGCATAGCGGATGTTGGCTATGAAGGCGTCCGCCACCTGCGCTGCAAGGCCGGGACCACGACGCTCGGGCCAGAGCAGCAGGCATCCCGCCAGCCCCACAAGGCTGCCGATGATGTTGTTGACCGATCGTGCCAGCCCCACGTCCCAGCCCACGCCGGGACTGACAAGGTCCGTGACCAGCACGAACAGTTGCGTCATGAACAGGACAAGCAGCGTGTAATTGACGGCACGCAAGGCAATGGTTGCGGCTGCCAGCGGGAAAATCATCACAAGGATCAGCCACACAGGCATCACGACGCCCATGATGGCGGCCAGCAGTCCGCCGACGATGCTGCCGACCACGCGTTCGATCGTGCGGGGCAGGGTGGTCATGCCCTGTGGCTGCATGACCACGACCACCGCCATCATCGCCCAGTAGGCAAAGGGCAGGGCGAATGCCAGCGTGATGCCATAGGCCACCATGACCGAAACCGACAGGCGCGTGGCGTGACGCACCGCCACCGGCCAGTCACGCCATTTCCCCGGCTGTGCCGCCCGCCTCCCGTCCTGTCCGGCAGGCAGCGGGCCGGGCGTTTCATGCAGCGCAACCAGCAGGTCGCGCAGGGCGGCGGCGCATGTGCGTGCGCCGCGTCCGTACAGGCTGTCTTCATGCGCGCATAATGTGTCGATGCGTGCGATCTGGCGCCGCAGCGCCGTCATGTCGGCCGCCGGGTGGCCCACCACGCGCGCCGCACGTTCGAGCAGCAGTTGCAGGTGACGCAGAATACGGCGCGTCGTTGGCGAGGCAGGCGTCAGCACGACCGCATGTTCAAAGGCGATCAGCACCACGAAAATCCGGTCGCATATTTCCAGCGCCGGCAGCAGGGCGGCGCGTGTCTGGCTGCCTGCGGCATCGGGGGACAGGATTTCGATACGCGTACGGGTCCGTTCGATGCGGCTGCGGATTTCGCGGCGGTGGGCGCCGATGGACCCGCGTGTACCGGTTGACAGGGCCACGTCGCGACCGCGCAGCATGCGTCGGGTCATGCGCCCTTCCTCGCGAAAGATCTCCGCACAGGCCCGGCGCAGCGGGGCATAGGCATCGACCGGCCATGCAACAATACATACGAGCGTGGCCCATCCGGCCCCCAGCGCAAACAGGCCCGCCAGTCCGAGCGCACCCTGCGGCGTCATGGGATAGCATATGGCCACAACCGCCACGATGGCCGCCAGCACCCCGATCTGTGTCGCAGTGGCCCCGCGCAGGCGGCCCAGTCCGCAGCCAAGGACGATCAGCGCCAGCAATGGCGCCGCCATGACGGGACCATATCCCGATGCCATGGACATGATGGCCGCCAGCACCGTGCCCACCATGCCGAAGGTCAGCAATGTGCGCAGGCGGATCGCCAGCGGCCCGCCCGGATCAACCAGGCAGGTCCAGAACGCGGCAAAGGCCGACCATGCCATCAGCGGCACATCCATCGCCAGCGCAAGCGCCATCATGATGCCCACCGCCACCGCCGCGCGCAGTCCTTCACGCAGGGCGATCTGTTCCGGTGCCATACTGATGGCCCGCATCCCCAGCCAGTGCGTCAGTGGCGTGGGGGGCATCCGCCGGGACAGCGTGCGCAGGGCGCCGGATGGGCGTGGGCGTAGTTTTGTCTTCATGGGCTACCGCGTAAAAGGGGGCGGGACGGTCAGGTCTGTTATTCTTGTGGTCCTGTAAGGTCGTCTTCTGGTGCCCCGACCATGGCAATGTCCTGGACGGGGGAGGGACCTGCTGCTGGTTCCTACCACGAAAAAATAGACCGGCACGATATCTGTCGATTGTTTCATGAAAGAAAAAATATTGACGTAGCGGATTTATCAACATGCCTGCCGCCGCATTTTCGGCGCCATGGCGCATTATTGATCCGGCGGGGCGCGGGGAATGCGGCACATCCTGTTATGTCTGGATGTACAAGGATCAATGGAGGACAATTGATGAAGCCCGAGATCGTGCTGCTGGAACGCATGATGCCCCAGATCGAAAAGGCGCTGGATGACGCCTATACGGTGCATTACCTGCCGGACACGCCCTCACTGGCGGCGGTTGCGCCACGGGTCCGTGCGGTGGTGACCGGTGGGGGAACGGGGGTTCCGCCCGATGTCATGGCCGCGTTGCCTGAACTGGGCCTGATCGCGGTCAACGGGATCGGCACGGACGCGGTTGACCTGCGGGAGGCACGGCGGCGCAACATCCACGTAACCACTACGCCGGGTGTCCTGACCGATGACGTGGCGGACATGGCGATCGCCCTCCTGCTTGCGGTCAGTCGCGGCATTGTCCGGGCCGACCGGTACGTGCGCGCAGGTGACTGGTCCACGGGCGCGCCCATTGCGCTGGGGCATCGCGTCAGTGGGAAACGCATGGGGATCGTGGGGCTGGGTCATGTGGGACGCGCCATCGCCCATCGTGCGCAGGCCTTTGGCATGCAGGTCGCCTATAACGATGTGCGTGAAATCCCCGATGCGGGCTTCGCCTATCACGCCGACCTGACGGACCTTGCCCGTGCCAGCGACATCCTTGTGGTGGCGGCGGCAGGCGGGGCGGGATCACGCGGGATCGTCAATGCGGGTGTGCTCGACGCACTCGGGCGCGCAGGCATACTCGTCAATGTCGCGCGTGGCAGCGTGGTGGACGAGGATGCGCTGGTCGCGGCACTGCGTGAGGGGCGTCTGGGGGGTGCGGGGCTGGATGTCTTTGCCCATGAACCCGACGTCCCTGCGGCGCTGCTGGCGATGGACAATGTCGTGCTACAGTCCCACCGCGCCAGCGCCACGGTGGAAACGCGCCTGGCGATGGGGGAGATGGTGCTGGGCAACCTTGCCGCCTTCTATGCGGGCAGCAGGCTTCTTTCCGCCGTGGTCTGAACGGGAGGGATGGGCCTGTTGCGGCCTAGAGCGGGCCGCCGGGCACATCCGCCGCCGAAAGGACCGGCAGGTCGTCGCCATCAGGCAGGTTGTAATGCCACCATTCGGGTTCGTAGCTTTCCCACCCCGCGGTGGTCATCAACCCGAGCAGGAGGGCGCGGTTGTGGATGACCTCTGGTGAAAGCCCCTCCAGCGCGCCATGGGCCGAGAGGGGTGTTACCGCGTCGAACCCGGTTCCCATGGGCAGGTCCCTGCCCGTGGCGAGGTCGAACAGCGTAAGGTCAACCGCGATGCCGCGTGGATGTGTGCCGCCAAGTGCGGGGTCGGCCACAAAGGCCTTGTCGGATACGGCGTCCCACAGGATGGCCTGCACCTCGATCGGGCGGAACGCATCGAAGATCCTGAAACCAAGCCCCAGCACGCGCGCCCGCGCCGCCGCACGGCCAAAGGCCGCATGCGCGTCCCGGTGCAGCAGGGCGACCGGCCGGGCATAGACCGGACGCCCGACAAAGTTGTTGTCCGAAGCATAGCGGATGTCGAAGATGACACCCTCGTTTTCCTCAAGTGGTACCAGCATGCACAACCGTCCCGTATGGTGGATCAATAAACCGCGTCAGGCTTACTTTATGCCCATTTCATCCTTCATCTTGCGTATTTCCACATCCTTTTCATAGGCCGCCATCTGCGGCTGCATGTGGGCGAACAGGATACGGTCGTTGCGGATCACCAGCTTGCGCAGGCGCCAGAACTGTTCGGCGTCCATGACCAGGGTGCGCGAAATGCCGTCGAGCGCATCGACCTGGATATAATCCAGATGATGTTCCATATCCCTGTATGTTTCCTCGGCAAAGATGGGGACAAAGCACAGTTCCACCTTGCACGGGATCTCCGAATATGGCGCGAACTTTAGGCCGTCGAAAACCTTGACGCGGCTGATGTCGAATTTCCTGACTTCCTGCGACAGCCATGCCTTGTCCTCCCTGCTGGCCATCTTGTCGAAATCCGCAAGATGGACGTCAAGGAACACGCTCTGGTCACGCACGACGGTCTGGTTCGCCTCGTCAAGCTGCCGGGCATAGGCGGCCTCTTCCTGCGAATGCTTCATCAGGGTGTTGTGCCGTGCGAAATCCACGTCCTTGTGGTCCGACCACACGAAATAACCGCCCATCAGCAGCAGGACACAAAGGCCGGTCACGGCCGCCGCGACCAGTAGCAGGTTGCGCTTGATGTTCAACAAAATCCCCTATTGCGCAGATTGCGTCACCGGGCGCATCGTATCCGTGAACCTGCCGTTCAGGCAATCCGTATCAACGTGGCGCTGCCCTGCGCGGCAGGACGGCGGGAACCGGGCGTCCTCATGCCTTTTCGGTCCCGGCATGGCCCGGCAGCGCCGCGATCCGCGCCTGCGGCATGGGACGGGCGCTGAATCGTGCGTTATGCGTATCGCACTCATACAGGGATGCGAAGCCTGCGGCCCTGCGGGCGAGGGTATCGACCGCATGGATGAGGGTATCAGCCTTTGCATCATCCATCAGCACACTGAAATTGAGGCGCACCCACCCCGGCTTGTCGATTTCCTGTCCCGACAGGATGGCCGCGCGCAGCGTATCCGACCGGGTCTGGTCAATTCCCATCAGGCGATGCGCATATGGCCCCGCGCAGGCGCATCCGCCACGTGCCTGGATGCCGTAGATGTCCGACAGCATGCGGGTAAAAAGCTGCTGATGGACCTGTGCGCCCGTATCCGGGTCGCGCACCTGAAACGAAAAGAAGGGCAGGTGGGCGGTGGCGCGCGGGTTGCCAAGAATGCGCAGGAACGGATTGCGTGACCAGACCGACAATGCGCGCTGGCGCAGTTCGGCATGCCGCGCCTCCATCACATCCTCCCCGATCGCGTCCTTCACCATGAAGGCGAGGGCCGCGCGGATATCGCCGATCACGTTGGGGGTGCCGGCTTCCTCCCTGCTGATGGGGCTTTGGGAATAATCATGCCCCCAGGGGGAGACGAACCGCACCGTACCGCCACCGGGGGCGGTCGGGCGCGCCTGTCGCAGGGCCGCGTTGCGCACGACCATGACGCCGGATGCGGCGGGGCCGCCGACGAATTTGTGGGCGGACAGCACGACGGCGTCCTTTTCCCACGGTGTCCCGGCCTTCATGTCCACCGGCAGGTACGGGCCACCCCCTGCATAGTCCCAGACAGACAGCACCCCATGCCGCCGGAGCAGCGCACTTAGCGCATCGGCATCGGTGATGATGCCGGTGACGTTGGATGCGATGGAAAATGCCCCGACCCGCAGCCTGCCGGCGGGCGTTTCATGCAGGGCGCGCTCAAGGGCCACAAGGTCGGGGCCACCGGTGTCCGCCTCGGGGATTTCGATGACCTCGGCGCCGCTTTCGCGCCAGGGCAGGATGTTGGAATGATGCTCATAAGGTCCGATGAAGACGATCGGCCGCCCCCGCTCGCTCGCCCGGGCGTCCTGTGCCACGCCCAGCAGGTGGACAAGCCGGTTGATCCCGGCGGTTGCGCCCGATCCGGTGAAAATTACGGAAAACCGGTCATCCGTGCCGCACAGGCGGGCGATTTCCGCCCGGGCATGGGCGCGCATGCGGGTCATGTAGGCACCACAGAACGAGGCCTCGGTATGGCTGTTGGCGTAATAGGGAAGGACATGGGTGGCGATGAAGTCCTCCACCTGCCGCAGGGGACGGCCGGACGCCACATAATCGGCATAAAGCAGTTTATGTGCGCCAAAGGGGCCGGGGATCATCGCACCTTCGCCGATCAGTCCGGCACGCAGCAGGGCGAGTGTGTCGCCATCGCGCAGGCTGTTGGCGAAGGAGCCATAGAGGGTGGCCGGGTCGTGCATCTGTGGGGTTCCCGTGACTGTCGTGCTGCGCAGAGCCTATCTGCCATTACGGGAGGTGTTTTCCCATTTTCTGCTTTGTTTTCGTCATTTTGTGGTCATATGATCCACAATGAGCAAAAATATGGATCATTTTGACCAGAGGATTCTCCGCGCGCTGCAAAATGACGCCAGCCTGTCGCAACGCGAACTGGCCGATCGTGTGGGGCTGTCGCAAAATGCGTGCTGGCGGCGTGTGCAGGCCCTGCGGGAAAGGAAGGTCATCACCGGGCAGACCGTGCGCCTTGACCCGGAACGGCTGGGTCTGGGACTGACGGTGTTCGTCATGGTGCGCACCCGTCACCATTCGCGCGAATGGCTGCAGAAATTCCGCATGATCGTCCTGGGGATTCCCAATGTCATCGACTTTTACCGCATCGCGGGCGACTATGATTACATGCTCAAGATCATGTCGGAGGACATGAACGCGTTTGATGCGATCTACCAGCGACTGATCGAACAGATCGAACTGGATTCCATCACGTCGTACATCACGATGGAGGCCATCGCCAACAACCGTGACCTGCCGGTGTGCTGAGGGGCATGTACACCGTCATGCGTGCGGTCGTGGTATTGCGCGCGCGGATGGGATAGGGACGGGGGTATGAAGGAACCGTCTTCTTCCCCCGGCAGGACGCGCGCGCGTAAGGACGCCCGTGGCATCGCGCCGGATGTGCGCAAACGCCGCGAACGCCGTGCCTTGCTGGGCCTGATGGCCGCGACTGCCGTGCTGCTGTGCGCGGCGGCGGGGTTTCGCGCCCTGATGCTTGGCAGGCCGGCGGAGGAAATCGGCGGTCCCTATACCCTGACCGACGATACGTACCATGTCGTGATGGAGCAGTCGTTTCATGGCCATTATACATTGCTGTATTTCGGCTATACCCACTGTCTTGATGTCTGTCCTCTGACCCTCGCGACCGTGACGGCGGCGCTGGACCGGCTTGGCGCACGCGGGGCGCAGGTCGTGCCGGTTTTCATTTCCATCGACCCGGCGCGTGACACCCCGGCGCGGGTGCATGAATATGTCACCTCCTTTTCCCCGCGCATTGTCGGCCTGACGGGGGATGCGCAGGCCATCCGCAACGTGGCGGCGGAATTTCACGTCATGGTCCGTCCCCGGCAGATGACGGCCGCCACTGCGGGGAATTACCAGATGGATCACAGTTCGATGCTGTTCCTGATGGATGGGCGCAACCATCTGGTGTCCATGTTCCCCGTGGATTCGAGTGCCGAGGAAATTGCCACGCGGTTGCGCAACCTGTTGCCTGCCCAATAGCAAGGGGAGGGCGGAAATTGCTTGTGGGTGAAAGTCTCCAGGGGAGAAAATTTTTAAATAAGACGGCGCTTATTGAAGCTTTTTGAAAAAAGCTTCACCAAAAACTTTTTTTCAGGAACTTCCTTTTCCAGGTCGTATGAGGGCGGAGAGCAGGATAATCACCACCAGCGCGGCGCCGAGTTCCGGCAGCATGATCCCCATGACCACGATGCAGGCCATGGCCGCTCCCCCGATGCGCCCATCCGGCAGCGACGCCGGAACGCCAATATGTCCGGGTGGCTTGCGGCGGGTCCACATCAGGAAGGCTGCGATACTCATGCCCAGCAGGCCGAGCGCCACCACGAGGTTGAGGATCTGGTTGGCGATTCCGAACAGTTGCCCCTCATGGGCAGCCACGCCATATCCGATGACCCGGTCGATGACCGGCTTGTCCGCGAACGTATCGCGTCCCTCGACATGGCCGTTGGCGCTGACATCGACCGTCATGCGCCAGGGGCGGTCCTGCGTATCGGAACGCACCCGCCATGCCCGTCCGGCCTGTGACGGGGGTGTCACCAGCACGGGATAGCGCAGGCCAAGCGTCGCCCCGGTGGACACCACCCGGTCGAGCGCGGCCCCATCGACGGGGGCATCCGCCGCAGGGGTGGGCGGCATATCCATGCCGGGCATGGCGGGCATGTCCTTCATCCCCGCCATGGCGTCCATTGCGGCAGGCGCGCCGCCTGCCCCCGCGATCACGTTGCGCGCGGGCACATGGCCGATTTCCCAATCCTGTATTGCCGTGAAGCGGCCGACGGTTTTTTCAACGGACTGCAACGCATGCCCCCACACGAACGACCATGGCAGGCCGGAGGCAAGGAACAGCACCACAAAGATGGACAGCCACGCGCCGGTGACGGCATGCAGGTCACGCAGGCGCAGGCGTCCCCCGGCCGCAAGGCGCGGATATGCAATGCCGCCGGCCTGCCCCGTGCGCCCGCGCGGCCACCACAGGTACAGGCCGGTCACAACCAGCACGATCGTCCATGACGCCACCATCTCCACGATCATGGAGCCAGCATTGCCAAGCAGCAGTTGCCCATGCAGGTTGAAGATGATGCGCTCGAAGCGATGTTCTTCGGAAACCTGCTTCAGGACCGCAAGGGACTGGGGATCGACATAGACACGTATGGCGTCGCCGCCGTGGCTGACGATCACACGCACTGCGCTGTGGGATGTGCGTGGCAGTTCATAGGCGAGGAAGTGCGATCCCGGTACCGCCGAAAGCGCGGCCGTGACCACCCGTGAGGGCGCGGCCACGTCGCCCTTTGTGGCAAGATGTTCGTAACGCCAGTCGATCAGGTCATCAATCTGTGGCCTGAACAGGTAAATGCTGCCCGTTAGCGACAGGAAAGCGACGAAAGGCAGGCAGAGCAGTCCGGCGATGAAATGCCAGCGCCAGACCACGCGGTAATCGGGCCACAGCGCGCGCATCGTGCGGCGGGGGCGGGTATCATGGGGGATGTTCATGGGTGCGTCCTTAGAAACGGACCTTCACGCCGCCATAGAAGGCGCGTGGGGATCCGGCATAGATCGAGCCTGTACTGGTCGCAAGGACGGCCGCCCCTGCATTATGCCCGTTGGATGCCAGGGTGTCGGTAATGTTCGTTGCCCCGGCGATGTAGGTCTGGTTGGCGACATTCTGTATTTCGAAAAATCCATGCAGCCGCTGCGCCCATCCAAAACGCGCAGGCGGGTCGTAATGCAGTTCGAGGTTAAGCAGTGCATATCCCGGCGCCCTGAGCAGATTGGCGTTGTCCAGCCAGTAATCGCCCCGCCACGTGACCTCGGCATAACCGCCCAGTCCCTGCAGCGGGCCGGTTGGCTGGTCATACAGGACACGCGCATTGAGGAAATGCGGGATGACGCCGGGAATGCTGTTCCCCGACCGGTCCAGCGCGCGCGACATCGTGCTGTTGGACAGGACTTCGGT
Source organism: Gluconacetobacter entanii (assembly GCF_013155425.1). Lineage (NCBI taxonomy): Bacteria > Pseudomonadati > Pseudomonadota > Alphaproteobacteria > Acetobacterales > Acetobacteraceae > Gluconacetobacter > Gluconacetobacter entanii. Next base: position 55,468 of record NZ_JABJWD010000034.1, read on the forward strand.
ATAACGGGTATAGATCTGGTTGTCGTAGGTATAGCTCAGCATGATCCGCGCACCCGACAGCGTGCGCGGCAGGGGCGTCCACGTCGCGCCCACCTCCACGCCGCGATGCTGGGAGGCGGGGGCGTTGAACGTATAGGCCCCCACCGTATTTACGCCCGCCGACTGGCTGACCAGTTCGTTGTGATAGAATTCGTAAAAACCCGTTGCCTGCACATCAAGGGTCGCGGAGGGATGCCAGTCCGCCCCGAAATCGAAGCCAAGGCTTGTCTCGCTCTTCAGCCGGGTGTTGTTCCCGTATGTGCCCTGCGGCGTGATGAACAGGTTTGACGTGGTGGGCGTGGCATAGGCCGTGCCCATGCGCGCATGCAGCGTCCAGTCGCGTGAGGGCGCATAGGTCAGCGCGGCCTCCGGGGCGAGGTTGAAGAAATGCCGGTCGGCGGCGACAGGACGCCGGCTGGTGCCGCTGGCGCTGCTGGTGAAAAGTGTCTCCTGCGCCCTCAGCCCAGAATAGGTGCCCCCCAGCCCCACGACAAGGTGCCACGCCCGTGCGAACTGCAGGTCCTCCTGAAACCGCAGGCCCGCGTTCCACTGGTGGCTCCAGCTTGACTGCGTCAGGGCGCCCGGATGGTCGTGGCCCGCTGTCGTGACATTGCGGACCGCGGACAGGGCGTCGAGGTCGTCAAAGCTGATGGCCCCGGAACTGTTCAGCGCCATGCTGGCAACATGCGCCGTATTCGTGACATCGCTGCTGCCGGCATAGGAATCATACGGGCCGGTATAGGCATAGGGCGAGGTGGGCTGGTCGATATGCCGCTGGTCATAGGTGAACTGCGTGTGGACCGTGGTCGATGCGTTGACGTCATGCTCCCAGCGTATGCCTGCGACCGTCCGGCGGTCGAAGCGGCCAAGCCCCGCCGCCTGCGGACTGACGGCGATGCGCGCGCCATAGCTGCCATTGGCCAGCAGGCTGACCGTGGCGCATCCGGCGGCCGCGTGGCTGGCGCTGGCGCATCCCGACTGGAACGGGTTGGCGGCGTATTGCGCCAGCGACAGCCGCAGCGGCAGGCGTGTATCGGTAATGTTGTTGACGAATTTCACCACCAGCCGGTCCGACGGCGTCAGGTTGACCCGCAGGCGCAGGTTCTCCGTCGAGGTCTGGTAGGCGCTGTTGGCGATGAAGCCGTTGCCGCGCACGTCGCTGCCAAAGATGACAAGGTCATATTTCCGCCCCGACAGGCCCAGCGTGGCATAGTTGTTGACCATGCCGAAACTGCCGAAATCCGACCCGACCTCCACCCCGTGGATATCCGCGCCCTGGCGCGTGCGGAAATTGATTGCGCCATTGATCGCGTAATTGCCGAACACGGTGGAGGCCGGGCCCTGGAAGACATCCACCCCGTCATAGGCATGCGGGTCGATCAGGTCGGAGCGCGCCGTCCCGTCGGGCTGGGTCATGGGGAAGCCGTCCTCCAGAACCTGGATGTTTTTCATGCCATAGGCCTGCCGGTCGCCCGATCCCCGGACCGACACCACGACATCGCGCGGACCGTTTCCCGCGACGAAACTGACGCCGGGGATGGTCACCACCATGTCGGCCACGCTCTGTCCGACATGGTTGGCAAAGTTTTCGCGCGGGGCGCTGTAGGTCGTCTGGCCGGAGGGATGGAATGTCGCGGGTGCGTGCGATGTGCCGATGACGGTAATCCGTTCGCCTGTACCGGATGTCGTCTGAGGCGCGGGACGGGGCGCCCGGCCATGTTGATGCCGGGCATGTTGATGTGGGGGCGCTGGCGTGGCGCGATGTGCGGGCGCGTCGGCAGCATGGGCCGGCGACATCGCGGCACAGGCCGCGACGGCCACCATGCAGCCAGCAACGCCCATAAGGCGCGACGGCGCATTGAATGTGGAACGCATGATTGAAGGAACCTGAAAGATGAATCGGGCGCGCCCGCGCAATGGCGGGGGCAGAAGGCGGCAGATTCAGTTCAGGTGAGGGGGCCCCTGCGGGCACAGGGCGGAATACCGTGCCCGTGGCGGCCCGCGCACGGGCGGGAATATCCACGATCCGGCCAGCATGGCAAACATACCCGGCCCCACGAAACCGGCCCCCGACATCAGGGGGGCGTCCAGTCCGTGCGCTTCGGCCAGTACGGTCGCCATGTCGGCCGTGGGCAGGTGATGGTCATGGTGGCCATCATCCGCGGGCATGTCGCCTGCGCACAGGATCGACAGCAGGGACTGCTGCTCACTTTGCGGGTGTAGCACGTTATCCGGGGCGGCCAGCCCGCCAAACGCAATACGGCCGACCAGCGCCAGCAGGATCAGCGGCCATGCGATGATGATCGGGCCTCCCTGCTGTCGTCTGGCTGTCATTGCGTGACCTTCATGGAAACGGGTGCGCCGGCAGGAACATGCAGCCGGCCAGATTTCCTTTTGACGGGTGATGCAGGACAAGGCAATTGCAAACTTTGCCATCAGACGCCTGTCGGGTTGCCATGTCTGCGTGGTGGTGGCGCAATGCAGGGCTGGATTGCGTGCGCTGGCAGCATGGCCCACTTCTCTGTCCGGGCGGGAAGGGTATAAAGGCGGGCTCCGTTATAACAGACGGTGTACGAAGCCTTCTCCAGTCAAGATGGAAAATATTGATGTCAGTTCATGATAGCCTGCGTGAGGCAATCCAGAAAAAAGTCGTTGTCGGGTTTACCTTCGACGAAAAGAACTATGTGGGTTCACCGCATGCGCTGGGTGAAACCGATGGGGTCGCGCATGTCCTGATCTATCGCGGTGAAGATGCGCATGAAAAGGGCGTGCCGCCCACCGGACAGTGGAGCTGCCTGCCGCTGACGGACATTTCCGACCTGAAGCTGCTGCCGTCCGAACCGTTCCATGTCGGCCATCCCGACGCGCATGCCCTTAAGGGCCTGCACAAGGTCGAGATCCGCGTGGCCTGACCACCGGCCTTCTCCCCGGCTTCGCCCCTGCGCATGGATGCAGGGGCGGGGCAGGAGAATACCCCCCCCGCAGGGAATGTCAGGCGTGCGGATGCGCATCCGCAGGTGCAGGCGCTGGCGTCGGGGGCGCTGCCTCCCTGATGCGGATGTCAAGCGCAGGCGCGCCGGGCATGTTGCCCAGCAGGTTGATGTTGCTGGGCGCGGGGAACTTGATCCCCTCGCTGTTCATCCTGACCGCAAGCCGGCTGTAATAGGCGCGATAGACCTTCCATTTCGAACCGGGTGTCGTGCGGAACGCCCCGAGGAAGCTGGCACCGTTGCCATCGGCCTGCTCGACCCCGAGGAACGAGAATTCCGACAGGATCAGGTGCCCGTACTGCGTGGTCTTGCGCAGTTTTTCCAGTTCCTCATGCAGGATCGTTGCCACACGCTGCGGGTCCTCGCTCAGGTCGATCATGAAATTCGTGACCACGAGGTTGTAGTCGCGCGAGGTGTTGGCGATGGACGACACTTCGGAGAAGGGGATGATATGCAGGTCCCCATTGACCGAGCGCAGGCGCAGCGTGCGGATCGACAGGTGTTCCACCGTGCCCGAAATGCCGCTGGCGGTGACCCAGTCGCCCACCTGGATGGCATTTTCCGCCAGCATGAAGAAGCCGGTGATGAAGTCCTTGACCAGGCTCTGCGCGCCAAAGGCGATGGCGGCGCCCATGATCCCGGCACCCGTCAGAAGGGGGGCCACGTTGATCCCGATCTGTGACAGCGTGGTGACCGCCACGATGATGACGATGATCGCCAGCAGCACTGTCTTGATGATGGGCAGGACGGTGCGCAGGCGACTGGCCCGTCCCTCCTGCGCGGTGGCGTCAAAATGGTTGATCTGTGTCTGGAGCGCCGCATTGACGCCTTCCCATACGATGATCGCGATCGTATAGGCGACAAGCACCGTCAGGATCGCGTCGATGACCTTGGTGCCAAGCCGTGAATACATGAAGAAATGGATCGCCGGCAGGCCCAGTGACTGCAGGAACAGCACGGCAGTCCCGAAATAGAGCAGGAAGGTCAATGTCTTGCGCGAAATGGGGTAATAATGGTCCACGCGCGCCTGCAGCCCGGGATAGCGTGCCTCCAGCGCGGGAGAGATATGGAACAGGCGGTTCTGCAGGTTGTAGGCCAGCACCGAAAACAGGCGCGACAGGATCACGACCAGCGTCGTCAGGATGACCGTGCGGATGATCCATTCATACCCGCCGCTGATATGCGTCGCCCAGATCAGCCACAGGGCGAAGTTGAAGAACATCGCCGGGATCCACCACAGGTAGACCAGCTTGCCCATGAACATCCAGAACGGCTGTTTGCGCAGGCGTTCGGATGGCTGCAGGGCAACGGCCACATGCATGCGCACCCGCCACGTGAAGATCGCAACCAGCACATGTTCCACCAGCACCACGGTACGGATGATCGCCTCCGTCCCGCGTGCGGGCATGTCGAACACCCCGCCAAGCGTGGACAGGCACACCACCACCGAAGGCGCCGCCACCAGGAAATTGAGCCAGCGCGTCACCATGAAGGCGGTCTGGTCGCTGGCATTGCACAGGCGGATGGCAGGCGAATGCGGAACGAACAGCGTTTCCATCAGCAGATAGACAACGCGCGCGACGACATAGGCGTTGGTCAGCGTGATCGTGACAAGGGCCGCCTGATGCGTGGTCGTCAAAAGGGCGGCGAACGCATATCCCAGTGCAAGGAACAGACCCACCGGCAGCAGTTTTATCAACAGGTGCAGAAGCGAATACGGCACGCGTGCCAGCAGGCGCAATGTCGCGTGCTGCGCCTGTGCATCCTGCTGCTGTGTCTGCTGTGTGTCCGTATCGGACCCGGCCTGTGTCGTGGTCGTTGCCGCGGCCTGGCCAAGGCGCTGTTCGGTGGCGATGGCACGGGCCGTGACATTCTTGAGGGGCCGTCGCAGCAGGAGCGAGAAGACATGCTCCGCCGCAAGGGCGATCAGCAGGATGAAAGTCGCCCGTCCCACCGCGTCAAGCATGATGCCGCGCGACTGCTGATCGGTCAGGACCGTGTGCGTCCAGTGCGCCACAAAGACAAGGTCACCGAAAAGCGCGACAAAATGCTGGGCCTGCACCAGCAGGCGATGGCGCAGCGATGTCATGTCCTGCACGAAATCGCTGCCAAGGCTGTCAGGCTGGACGGAGAGGGCATCCGTGGCAGCATGGGGCGCGGGGCGTGCGGGCGGCGTGACGGGTGCAGGCGGTGGCAGTTGCGTGGCAATGGCCGAGAGCGTGTTTTCAAACGCCGCCCGTTTTTCGGGATCATTGATGACCGACAGGACCTGTTGGGCCTGTTCGCGAGTCATGCCCGGGGAGGTGGCCTCTTCCGCACGTGCCGGGCGGCAGAGGCCCCCGATCGAAAGCAGCATCACCATCACCGCGACCATGCGCAGCATCACGGATGCAGGACGGTTGCGTGTCGTGCGGGGCCGCAGGAAACGGGGCAGGGAGGTCGCACCCCAATGAGGAATATCCAGAGAATGACGCATGATCCACGTTCCGTCCCGACAGCAATGTCCAGCCTGTCCGTGACGTAAATGCGGGGGCTTCATTCAGCATGCCACACAGGCGGCGTGGGTTATCGCAGACATGAATGGCAAAACGCATGCCTTAAAATGCTGCCCTGATATGCGATAAATTGTTTTATTTCCCAGACATATACATGGTATTGACACGGGTATTTGTGTGTGTGATCCATTTTATATAGTAAATATATGAATAAATATTATATGATACATGGAATATTCAGGATTGGGGGCGGCTATGCTTCCCCGGCGCGTGCGTATGTACATGACCGGCACCGGGAACGGACATGCATCCCCGGGCGGGACTGGTGCAGTCATTTCGATGGAACCCGTCGGTCCTGATACGGCCTGTTCTGTCCCCGCGCCGGGACCGTGCGACGGTCATGGATGCGCCTGAGGGAGGTGCGCCGGGTGTGAAGAAGTCTTTTTTACAGGGTCATGATGCCTGATTTTCCCTGTATTTCCGCGAATGACATGAAATATTCTGTGTCTGGAATAATAAAAACCGTGCATTTGAAAGTGCTTTGATTTATGTAAGGCGCACGGCTGAACTTTTCTGCCACGGTAAAGCTATCACGTGCCCCTGGAGGCACTGTCGAGTTTCTCCGCAAATGAAGGGTTTTAATCCATGCAAGGTCGCATGGCTGCCGGGTTATATAGGAGTCCTGTCATGGCTACAGGCACAGTTAAATGGTTCAACGCCCAGAAGGGTTTTGGCTTTCTTGAGGCGGATGACGGCACGGCCGATGTTTTCGTCCATATCAGCGCTGTAGAGCGCGCGGGCCTGCATGGCCTGAATGAAGGTCAGAAAGTGACCTACGAACTGGAAACAGGTCGTAATGGCAAGACGTCGGCAGCAAACCTGCAGGCTGTCTGATTGCCACGGGAAAAGGGGTGCTCTGGCGCCCCTTTTTTTACGACTGTTACAATATAATATGAAAAAATTCTGATGCGAGGTCGCTTTGTTTCAAATGCGCTTCCTGTCAAGAATTGCTTTCGCCATCGCCAGTATCGTCCTGATCATGCTGGCCATGACATTGATGGCCTACGGTATTTCCGGGCCGATCTTCGCAATGCGGACTTCATGGCTGGGGATGCGCGATGCCGTAATCCAGGCCGTCAGCTACGTCGTGATCGCCATTGCGGTCTTTGATGTCGCAAAATATTTTGTCGAGGAAGAGGTGGTGCAGACCAAGGGCAAGCAGACCCTTGCCGAAGCCCGCGTCAGCCTGACCCGTTTCATCACCACCATCATCATTGCCGTATTTATCGAAGGCCTTGTCGGTGTCTTCGAAGTCAGCAACAAAAGCCCGGCGGACATGGTCTATCCGGTGTTCCTGCTGCTGACGGCCACGCTGATCGTGCTTGTGCTGGGGATCTACCAGCGCATGAGCATCGGCGCGGAAAAGGAACGCAAGGAAAAAGACCTTCCCGAATAAGAAAATGTCGTAAATTCATAAAAGCTTTTGGTGAAGCTTTTTTCAAAAAGCTTCAAGGGACGCCGCCTTCCTGAAAAAAAGGCGGCACCCAGAAACTTTTCAATGAGTCAAACGCATTTCCGGGCGCGGCCGGTATCCATCGTTATGAAACGATGGGGGAATCATTCTCCCTGCTGCTCCGCCGGGACCGCAACCTGCCGTGGTGCGGCAGCACGCATGGCGACGGAACAGGCCATGGTCACGGCAATATTGATCGCCAGCGCCAGCAGGCCGGTGGAAACGGCGACCGTCATCGTGCCGGCCCCGATCGTGTGCAGGGGCTTCAGTCCGTCGATCCAGCACAGCGACAGTCCCGACACCGACCCGATGGCCCATCCCGCGATCAGTGCCGGGGCAGGCATGCGCAGCGGCAGCAGTCCCAGAACCAGTGCGGGGAAGGTCTGCAGGATGATGACCCCGCCCAGCAACTGCAGGTCGATTGCGAACTTTGCGTTCAGGAACAGCACGCACAGCAGTGCGCCCACCTTGATGCCGAAACCCGCGATCCGTGCCCCTGCGACCGAATTCTTATGCCCGGTCAGGATGTTGTGCATAATCAGGTTGGCCGCGCCAATCGCCATGACCGAGGCAGGCACCAGCGCGCCGATGGCGATGGCGGCAAAGCAGAATCCGGCAAACCATGACGGAAAGATCGCAAGGAAAAGCTGTGGCACCACCTGCGAGGGGGAGGAGGTGACGATACCCGCCGCATGCGCCATCAGGCCCAGCATCGCGATCAGGCCCAGCACGATCGTGTAGATCGGCAGGAAGACGGCATTCTGCCGTATGGTATCAGCAGATTTCGCCGCCAGTATCCCCGTCAGGGTATGGGGATACAGGAACGCGGCAAAGGCGGAGGAAAGCGCCAGGGACGCGTAAGGGATGACCTGCGAGGATGACAGTGGCTGCCCCGCTGCCGTCGGGGGCAGGTGCCGCGCCGCGACGGAAAACATGTGGCCATAACCACCCAGATAGATTGGCACAATCGTCACCGCGGCCAGTACCGCGATATAGATCATGACATCCTTGATGAAGGCCGTAAGCGCAGGCGCATGCAGTCCCCCCAGCCACGTATAGGCCGCGAGCGAGACAAAGGCGAAAACCAGCGGCAGGGTGCCCGAAAAGCCCAGCGCCTCGATCACCGTGCGGATACCGATCAGTTGCAGCGCGATATAGGGCAGCACCGCGACCAGTCCACTCACCGCGATGGCCAGTTCCAGCGTGCGACTGCCAAAGCGTGCCCGCACTACGTCAGCAGCAGTGGAATGGCCGCCATTGCGTGCGATCGTCCACAGTCGTGGCATGACGGCGAAGATGAACGGATAGACGATGATGGTATAGGGCAGCGCGAAAAAGCCATACGCCCCTGTGGAATAGACAAGTGCCGGGACGGCGATGACCGTATAGGCCGTATAGAAATCCCCCCCCACTAGGAACCATGTGATCCACGCGCCGAATTCGCGACCGCCCAGCCCCCATTCGTCATTTTCCCCCGTGGCGGGACGTGCCCGTCCGCGTGAGAGCAGCGGTCGCCACAGGCGCACGGTCGTGCCAAGGATGATGGTGGCGAGGAAAAAGAAGATGAAAACGCCAATCCCGGCCATGCCGGGCGCAGGGGCCGTGTTCATGAGTGTTTCCCCGCTTTCCATGCGCACCAGATCAGCACGGAGGTGACGGGCACCCATGCCAGTTGGTACCAGTAGAAAAAGGGAAAACCGAACAGGATCGGGTCCGTGCGGTTATACAGTGGCACCCACAGCAGGCCCACGAACGGGAGAAGGAGCAAACAGGCTTGTTTCATGCTGACCGTCTTTTTTGTTTTTAGTGGCCGTGCAGGAACATCTGAAAAATCGTTCAATATGTCAAGTATTAATATATATTTCTAAGTAGTTACAAAAATATCACCAGTAAAATTGTGCGACGCACAATGGCTGCATTTCATCCGGACATGAAAAAGCAGGGATCAGCTTCGGCTTTCCCATCCGCTGCCGAGTGCTACGTGCAGGTCAACCGTCCTGTGGAGCCAGTCGATATGGGCGCATAATTCCGTGTCCTCGGCCCGCAGGGCCGACTGCTCGGTTTCCAGCACGTTCAGGAGGTCGGATATCCCCGCCTCGTAAAGCCGGCGACTGCGCTGGTTGGCCAGGCGGCTTTGCCGGGCCGCCTGGTGCAGCAGGCTCACATGCGTCTTCTTGCCATTCCATGCGACAATGGCATCCTCCACCTCCCGCAGGGCCGTCAGGATCTGCTGGTGGTATTTCAGTCGCCCGGCCTCGGCGATGGCCTGTGCGGACCTGACGCGCGCCTGCTGCTGCCCCCCATGCCCGAGCGGGAGTGACGTCATGGCCAGCGCCTGCCACGCCTGCGCGCCTGCCGCGAACAGTTGCGAGAAGGTGGAGGCATTGGGGTTGTAGGTCAGCGGAAGCACAAGGTCGGGATACATCCCGGCCACTTCGGTCCCGATATCATCCATCGCCCGTGCATAGGCCCGTTCCGCGCGGCGTATGTCGGGCCGGTGGCGCAGCAGGCGAACGGGCAGGGTCTCGGGCGCGGGTGGCACATGTGGCAGCGGCACGGTGGAGGCCAGTTCCGTGCGCAGGTCCCCGGGAAGGCGCCCCACCAGGATCTCCAGCGCATGCATGCTCTGGCTGATCGTCTTGCACAAAACCGCGCGCTGCGACTGCTGGGCATGCAGCAGGGAGGCCGTCTGTGCAACATGCAGTGTATTGCCCACCCCGGCCTGCTGCAGGCGTATGGCGCGGTCATGCAGGTGTCCGGCCGTGACGATATGCTGGTCAATGATGGCCAGTCGATGCTGCGTGCCGCGCAGCGTCATGTAGTTCCGCGCGATTTCGGCCAACACGGTCAGCATGATGGCATGCCGGTTTTCCTGTGCCTGTGCGATTATCTTGTCACGGGCATCCACCTGATGGCCAATGCGCCCGAACAGGTCGATCTGCCAGCTTGCCCCGAAGCCGTACGACAGCATGGAGGCATGCGGATCACGTGGCAGCTCGTCGATATGCGGCATTGCATTCGACAGGCTTGTGGATTTCATCAGGTCGCCATTCTGGCTGCTGAAATCGATCTGTGGATACCATTGCGATGCCTCGATATCGCGCAGGGCATGGGCGACCAGGACGCGTTGCGCGGTGGCACGGATGTCATGGTTGGCGTCGAAGGCCAGCAGGATCAGGCGATCAAGGATCGGGTCATGGAACTGCTGCCACCACTGCACCAGTTCCTGCGGGCGGAAGTCCTTATCGCTGGCTTCGTCCTCGTGATAATGCCCGGGAAGGGCGACGTGTTCCGGGCGGTAGTGGGGGCCGACGGAACACGCGCCAAGCAGGCCTGTCATGACAAGAAGAAAGCACACATGTGAAAAGAAGCGGAAACTCCGGAATTCAATTTTCCCTATGCTGAAACTTCCCATGAAACCTTTATATGTGGAAATATATTTCCTGTCTTTTTCCTGTTTATTTCAAATATTTATCTGTTTCTTTCTTTGTGTGTTCATGTCGTGACAAAATGTACCATTCCCTACAGGTTGGCGATGACCTTCAGGCCGACAAGCGCCGCATTGGGAATGTGGTGTGTTTCACCCGGATGGATCATGTATTCGAATTCCGGCTGGACCAGTACACCCGGTGCCGCGTCGATGGCGTAATAGGCCTCGATGATATGTGAACTGGTCTGTGGCGCCCGCACGGCACTGCCGAGAGAGTAGCCCGCATCCTGGATCAGGACCTGGCCTTCTTCCTTGCGGTGGCTGACATGGTACCATGAATACATGATGCCCAGGCGGTCCGTCATGCGTGACGGGATGACGGCGGCGAACGACAGGCCGCCATAGGCCTGGTCCGCGATGGAGGTGACATGCGGGGTGTTATGGATATATCCCGCCATCAGGTAGCCACCGGCCATCTGGTTGCGTCCCCCCCGGCGGTAGATCATCTGGTCACCTTCGAACCAGAACATGTCCATCGGCGCCGAACGCTGCCGCCCGGCGGCCGTGCGCAGGGCGGCAGGCAGGCTGACCCCGATCTGGTCGGGATAGCGCGTGGTGTCATGGGCATATCCCAGCACGTAATGCCCCGGCAGGCGGTTGCGCGTCAGGAACGGCTGCCACGTGAATTCGATGGGCAGCATCAGGCCCGTCGCCGGTTCGCTGTCCCATGCCCATCCGCTGGGATTGCTGGCGAGCGGGCTGACCTCATACGCGCCAAGCTGGATGGCGGTATCGCGCGTGGGGCGCAGGCGCAGGCGCGCGCCCCACGTGGCCTTGGGATAGACGCTGAACCCGGGGTCAAGCTTCAGGGCCACGGGGGCGGAACATGTCACCATGAAGGAGCACAGCAGCGGTGATGTCGCGAACACATGGGTCAGCGCCATGCGGCCGAACGTGATGTCGAGGTGATTGTTCAGCAGCTTCTTTTCCGCATAGAAATCAACCAGATGCGCCACCATATGTCCCGACAGGCCATAGACTTCCTGCAGGTTGACGTAATATTCCCCCACCCGGTCGCGGCTTACGGCGCGGCCCGCGCGCTCCATGACCAGCGTATGCACGGACCATCCCGTCAGGTTCGCCATCTTTTCAAGGTCGAAGTTGACCTGCGCGGTCAGTTCATGGACGTAGCTCATCCCGCGCTGCACGCCGCCGTCAATGACGCCCATGGCCTCCCCCTTGTAGGTAAAGGCGAAGCTGACGCCATGGTTGAGCAGCATGGACCTGAAGCCCCCAAGCTGCGGGACCAGATGGCCGGTGCCCGCGGTCGGGACGTAGTAGGGATCCTCGAGGTCGGTATCACGCATCGCATCCACGGAGGCGGGAAGCAGGCCGGCAATCCCTTCATGATGGCTCAGCGCGTCGAGTTCAATCTTGTGGAACGATGTCTTGTCACCGGGACTGCTGATGGGCGCCACGCTGAGCGGGGCAAGGCCGGCCGTGGGGATCAGTGGCACGCCGCTTGGTGGAATGGGGGTGTTGGGCGGACGCTGTATGCTGCGCGGGGTCGGGCCGTATTCCTCGGCATTTTCGCGGTGGGCCGGAACGGGTGCGGAAGGGGAGGACGGCGCAGGTGCGTGCGATGTGGTGGTGTCCGCCACGGGTTGGGCATGTGCGCAATGGGGCAGGACAAGGGCCGCCGCCGTCATGACGGAACACATAAATGCAGGCAGCGCACGCGGGGACGAAGACGCCGTGCGGAAATCGTGCGGCATGTTTTTCATGACCATGACAGTTCTTTTTTTATTATTGTCAGGTTTTGCTTGTTATGGATTTTCCAGAGTGCCGTCCCGTGGGGAAGGCCATGTCATGGTACGCGCGCTGCATTCCTCCTGCCCGGTCGGGCCAGGGCATGAACCTGCCGGTCAGGGCAGGACATGACGGTTTGTGGATGGGAAAGGTCCGGAAAACGTTGGGATGTATCAGGCATAGTATTGTTTTTTCTTTTTTATGTTTTCTTGGGATCGTATCAAAAAAAATAAGCCAGTCAAACAAATTAAATTGCAGGTAAGTTTTTTGCGATGCACAAAAAATATCCGTATGACTTGGTCAGTGTTCTGTGGGTATTCCGGCTGTAAAGTAAAGATTCGAGGTAGACGGGTTTATTTGCAAGGTCATCACCTGTCGCGATGATCGCGTGGAACGCACCATGCCGCAACTGTTTCGTCCCCCATGGGTTAGCCGGGATATGACATTGCTTGCAGGGCAGGAAATTGCGATGACCAACCCGGTAAATCCACGTCTGCGTGAAGGCTCCCCCTATCCCCGTGGCGCGACATGGGACGGGAAAGGCGTCAATTTCTCCCTTTTCTCCGCCCATGCCTCCCGGGTTGAAGTCTGCCTGTTCGATGAACATGGGGAAAAGGAAGTCGAACGGATCACCCTGCCGGAATATACCGACCAGATTTTCCATGGCTGGATTGCCGATGTACGGCCGGGACAGTTTTACGGATACCGTGTGTATGGACCGTATGAACCTGAGGCAGGGCATCGTTTCAACCCGAACAAACTGCTGCTTGATCCGTATGCGCGTGCGCATATGGGCGACCTGAAATGGGATGATGCGCTTTTTGGCTATACCATCGGCCACCGGGATGCGGATCTCAGCTTCGATACCCGTGACAGCGCGCCCTTTGTGCCGAAATGCGTCGTCATAGACCCGAATTTTGACTGGCGCGGCCAATCGGGTCGCAATCCGCTGCCATGGGACCAGACGGTGATCTATGAAACCCATGTCAAGGGATATACGAAAAAGCATCCCCATGTGCCTGAAGGCCTGCGTGGCACCTATGCCGGGATGGCGGTGCGCGAGGTGCTGGAGTACATAAAGTCCCTTGGCGTGACCTCCATCGAATTCCTGCCGGTACACAGTTTCATCAGTGATGAATACCTGCTGAAAAAGGGATTACGGAATTACTGGGGCTACAACACCATCGGTTTTTTCGCGCCCGACCCCGGCTATGCCTCTGACCGTGCGCAGTCCTTGCGGGAATTCAAGGAAATGGTGTCGCAGATCCATGATGTCGGGCTCGAGGTCATACTGGATGTTGTCTATAACCACACGGCCGAGGGGAATGAACTGGGGCCGACGCTGTCGTTCCGGGGCATCGACAACGCTTCCTATTACCGCCTTGTGGCGGATAAGCCGCGCTATTACGTCAATGACACGGGCACCGGAAATACCGTCAACCTGTCGCACCGGCGCGTGATCCAGATGGTGACCGACAGCCTGCGCTACTGGGCCGATGAAATGCATGTCGATGGTTTCCGTTTCGACCTTGGGACCATACTGGCGCGCGAACCCAACGGTTTTGATAACCAGTCCGGATTCCTCAAGGCCTGTTCGCAGGACCCGACGCTGGAGACGGTCAAGATGATCGCCGAACCCTGGGACTGTGGGCCGGGCGGTTACCAGGTGGGGGCGTTTCCGCCGGGTTGGGCCGAATGGAATGACCGGTTTCGTGATGATGTCCGCGAATACTGGAAAGGAACGCAACTGGCGAGCAGGCTGTCCCCACGCCTTCTGGGCAGTCCGGACCTGTTTGACCATCAGGGGCGCAAGCCATGGTCCTGCGTCAATTTCATAACGGCGCATGACGGCTTTACGCTCAATGACTGCGTTTCGTACAACGACAAGCATAACGACGCCAACGGGGAAGGAAACCGTGACGGGGCGTCGGACAACAATTCCAGCAATTATGGCGTTGAAGGCCCGACGGAAGATCCACGGATCATCGGTATCCGTGAACGCCAGATGCGCAACATGCTGGCGACACTGCTGTTTTCACAGGGCACGCCCATGCTGCTGGCGGGGGACGAATTCGGGCGGACACAGTTGGGAAACAACAATGCCTATTGTCAGGATAACGATATTTCATGGATCGACTGGTCGATGCCGGAACGTAACGGGTCGCTTGTACGGTTCGTCTCCCGCCTGACGGCGTTGCGCAGGCAGTTTCCCATCCTGCGTCGCGGGCGGTTCCTGACGGAAGCCTATAACAGTGAACTCGATATCAAGGAACTGACATGGGTCAACGCCACCGGCCATGAAATGGCGATCGGTGACTGGGATGTGACCCGCTGCCTTGGCCTGATGCTCGACGGGCGGGCGCGCAGGACCGGGATCATGAAACGTGGGGAGGATGCGACCCTGCTGCTGGTCTTCAATTCATGGCATGAGGATGTGCAGTTCGTGCTGCCCTCCGTGGCGGAGCAGCACTGGCGCCTGCTGCTGGATACCAATATGGCCCATCAGGAGAAAGGGGACGAACGGCTTTTCCCGGCCTGTACTTCCTATCCCGCGGTGGGACGTTCGGTGCTGCTGTTCGACCTTGTGGCAGGATAGTCAGCGGTTTCGGGAAAAATCCCCATAAAAGCTTCCGGGTGCCTCCTTTTTAAAAATGGCGGCGGTCTTCTGAAGCTTTTTGGAAAAAAGCTTCACCAAAAACTTTTGAAAGTTTTATGCCTGTTCCGCTTCGTGGCGGAAGAACAGGGCCCCGAGGGGCGGCAGCGACACGCTGACGGAGCAGGAATGTCCGTGCGCGGCATGGGGCCGCGTCTGCATGCCGCCATAATTGCCGACATTTGATCCCCCATAAAGGCTGCTGTCCGTATTGAGGATTTCGTGCCACGTTCCTGCATGCGGCACGCCAATGCAGTAATCATGTCGTGGCACGGGCGTCATGTTGCATACGACCATGATCGTGGGTGTGCCGGCAGTTCGCCGGATCCATGCAAAGACCGAGTTTTCGTAGTCATCCCCCACCAGCCATGCAAACCCCTCGGCGTTACCGTCCGACAGGTAAAGCGCGGGATGGGCGCGGTACAGGTGATTGAGGTCACGGACAAGCTGCCGGACCCCGTTGCCCTCGGGGGTGTCAAGCTGGTGCCAGGCCAGTTGGGATTCGTGATTCCATTCCTCCCGCTGGGCAAGTTCCCCGCCCATGAACAGAAGTTTCTTGCCCGGATGTCCCCACATGAAGGCAAGATAGGCGCGCAGGTTCGCATGTTTCTGCCACGTGTCGCCCGGCATGCGCTGGATCAGCGATCCCTTGCCATGCACGACCTCGTCATGGGACAGGGGCAGGATGAAATGTTCCGAAAATCCATAAAGCAGGCCGAACGTCATTTCGTTATGATGGTAACGCCGGTGGATCGGGTCATGGCCCATGTAATCCAGCGTGTCATGCATCCACCCCATGTTCCATTTGAAGGTGAAGCCCAGGCCGCCTTCGCTGACGGCGCGCGTAACACCGGGCCATGCGGTGGATTCCTCCGCGATCATGATGGCGCCGGGGGAGCGCACCGCAACGGTTGCGTTCAGGTGCCGCAGGAAGGCGATGGATTCAAGGTTTTCGCGCCCCCCATGCACATTGGCGATCCACGCCCCCGGCGCGCGGCTGTAATCGCGGTACAGCATGGAGGCGACGGCATCCACGCGCAGGGCGTCGATATGGTACTGATGCAGCCAGAACAGGGCGCTGGCGATCAGGAACCCGCTGACTTCGCGCCGTCCGGTGTTGTAGATCAGGGTATTCCAGTCGGGATGGTATCCTTCGCGCGGGTCGATATGTTCATAAAGGGCGCTGCCATCGAAACGCGCCAGTCCGTGCGGGTCGGTCGGGAAATGCGCCGGCACCCAGTCCACGATGATCCCGATCCCCGCCAGGTGGCAGGCATTGATGAACCGGGCGAAGCTGTCGGGCGGCCCGAACCGGGCGGACGGCGCGAACAGGCCCAGTGGCTGGTATCCCCATGACCCGCCAAAGGGATATTCCGCAATGGGCATCAGTTCGATATGGCTGAACCCCATCTCCACCACATAAGGCAGCAATGTCAGGCGCAGTTCGTCCCAGTCCACATGACCTGCCTGCGCATGGCGCCATGATCCGGCATGGATTTCATAAATGCTGATGGGGGCATTGATGTCCTGCCGTGTCCCGCGTGTATGCATCCATGCATCGTCCGACCAGTCGAAATCGATCGTGGGTGCAACGACGGAGGCCGTGGCGGGCGCGACCTCGGCCGCAAAGGCCAGCGGGTCGGCCTTGAGCGGCAGCATGTGCCCCTGCGCGTCAAGGATCTCGAACTTGTAGCGCTCTCCGGCCCCGATGCGCGGGATGAACAGTTCCCATATCCCATGTTCATGGCGCAGGCGCATGGGATGGCGGCGCCCGTCCCACATGTTGAAATCCCCCACGACCGAGACACGGCGCGCATTGGGGGCCCATACGGCAAAGCGCACGCCACTGATGCCCCCGATTTCCATGACATGCGCACCCAGCACGCGGTACAGGTCCTGATGTTCCCCACGTGCGATCAGGTGCAGGTCGAAATCCCCCAGCAGCAGGCCAAAGCCATAGGCGTCCTCGGTCTCCTGCACGCCGCCTTCCCATTCCACCCGCAGGCGGTAGGGGGTGCCGGTCGGGACATGGCCGATGAAGACGCCGCCGGGATGGACCTGCTCCATCGGCCATTCCGCAGGCCCCTTGCGGCGGCCGCGCCTGGACGGGGCGGCGTTGACGAGTGTGACCGTGCGTGCACCGGGCATGAACACGCGGATGATATCCTCCCCCTCGCCGGGATGGCGGCCAAGGAATGCAAAGGGATCCCCGAGCCGCCCGCACAGGAGGGCTTCAAGCCGGGCGTCGGCATCATGCCCGGCGCGAAGGGTGGGGAGATGTTCCGTCACGGCCGTTCTCCTTGTGCTGCGGGTTTTACAGGGGGTTGCGTGGGGGGCGGGTCAAGGAACTGGTGCAGTCCCGCGATCGGCGTGCCGATCCATGTCGGGCGGTTCGCGGCCTCGTAACGGATTTCATAGGCCGCCTTTTCCATCACAAACAGATGCAGCAGCGCGGATCGCGCCTGTTCCGTGCCAAGGGCCGTCGCACTTTCCCCGATCCCTTCGCGCCATCCTTCCATGAAGGTCCGGCAGGCCTCGTCATGGAATGCGCTGACATATTCCGTTGCCCGCTCGGCGGACTGTTCGGCGGCGGGGTGGCTGGTCGTATCGCTGTCGGCAAGGCGCGCGGTATCGGCGACATAGGCGATCGAACGCAGCAGTCCCGCCACGTCACGCAGCGGACTTGCCTTTTTCCGCCGTTCGGCAAGCGGGGTGAGGGGCTGCCCCTCGAAATCGATGATGACGGCGTCATTTTCCACCACCAGCACCTGACCCAGGTGAAAATCCCCGTGGATGCGCGTCCGCAGCGTCCCGACGCCTGCGGACGCCAGCGTGCTGACCTGTGCCAGCAGCGCGTCCCGCCCCGCCAGCAGTGCGGCCGCGCGCGCCTGATCCTCGGCATGTGGCCAGTCGTGGATACCGGCAAGGACGTCGAGCGCACGCACGACCTCCTCATGGATGGTGGCGGCCAGTGCGGCGATATCATCCGCGCCCACCCGTTCGGGGGTGAAGGCCGGATTGTCGCTGTCCTGCGCCAGGATCGCGTGCATGCCGCCCAGCCTCTGGCCAAGGGTGCGGAAGAATGCGACATGTTCGGCGCGCATGCCGACCTGTTCTTCCCCACTGAGCGCAAGGTCGGTAGCCGTCCCGCGCAGGTAGCCCAGCGTCCAGCTCCACGCGTCGCCCTGGTTGCCGATGAAGCCCTCCATGATGGCAAGCGTATGGGGCGTGCCCTGCGGGTCCATCCGCAGCATTTCGCCAAGGAAGGGCGCGATGCCGCGCGCGCCCCTGTGTGTCAGGAACTCCGTCATCTCCACTTCGGGATGCAGGCCCGCATGTGGCTGGCGGATCAGCTTGAGGACCACCTTGTCTGCCACGATCAGGGAACTGTTGCTCTGTTCGGAGGACAGCCAGTGGATGGGTGCGTCAGGCGGCAGTTCAAGCGTGCGGAAGGCGTCGGCGGGGCGGAAGATGACCTCGCCTTCACGCGCGGGCAGGCGGGTTTCCTCCGCCATGGCCTTCAGCATGGCGGCAACGAATGCCGGCAGCGCGAACGCATCGGTCAGGTATCCGGTCAGCCTGCCGCGGCGCACGCGCGACAGGGCCAGTTGCTGCGGCAGGGCGGGCAGGTTGTCCGTATCCCACGCGATGCCCAGCGGCAGGAAATAGCTGGCCTCCCGCTCGCCCGTGGTTGCCGCGATCTCGCACAGGAGGAACTGCGTGCCCAGCGTTATGGCCTCGGTCATATGGATATGGTCGATCGCATGTCCCCGCGCGGACGCCCATCGCCGCATCGCCAGATAGAGTGGCAGCAGTTCCCCTTCCATGACCGTGCGCAGGGGCGCGTCGGTCAGTTCGCGCAGGGACCGGCGCAGGACCAGCGTGCGGAATTCCGGCAGGGGTTCGGGGGCCGGGACATGCCATGTCGGGTTTTCCGTTACGCTGCACAGGCGGAACCACATGAAGCCGTAAGGCGGCAGGGTCAGCAGGTAGGGCAGTTGCCCCACGGGGGGGAAGACGCTTTCCGCCATCATTTCCACCGGAACCCGCCCCGCAAACAGCGACAGGTCAAGCTCCACCGCCTGCGCGGAGCGTGCCAGGTTGGCGACGCACAGGATGGTGTCGGTCTCATGTTCGCGCAGGTAAGCCAGTATCTTGCGATTGCCCGGCGAAAGGAATGTCAGCGTGCCCCGGCCGAACGCATGTGATCGTGCCCGCACCGCCAGCATGCGCCGCATCCAGTTCAGCAGCGAGAACGGGTCGCGCCGCTGTGTCTCCGCATTGACGGCGGCGTATCCGTAAAGCGGGTCCATGATGACCGGGAGGACAAGGCGTTCGGGGTCCGCGCGCGAAAAGCCGCCATTGCGGTCGGGCGACCACTGCATCGGCGTGCGCACGCCATCGCGGTCGCCAAGCTGGATGTTGTCGCCCATGCCGATTTCATCGCCGTAATAGACGACCGGCGTTCCGGGCATCGACAGAAGCAGGCTGTTGAGGAGTTCGATCCGCCGCCGGTCACGTTCCAGCAGGGGGGAAAGGCGCCTGCGGATACCAAGGTTGAGGCGCGCGCGTCGGTCCGCGGCATAGGCGTTCCACATGAAGTCGCGTTCGCTGTCGGTCACCATCTCCAGCGTCAGTTCGTCATGGTTGCGCAGGAAGATCGCCCACTGGCATGTCGGGGGGATATCGGGTGTCTGGCGCATGATGTCGGTGATGGGAAAGCGGTCCTCCCGCGCCATGGCCAGGTACATCCGCGGCATCAGCGGGAAATGGAACGCCATGTGGCATTCGTCGCCATTGCCGAAATATTCCCGCGTGTCTTCCGGCCACTGGTTCGCTTCGGCCAGCAACATGCGGTTGGGAAAGCGTGCATCCAGTGCGGCGCGGATACGGCGCAGGACGGCATGGGTTTCGGGCAGGTTCTCGTTGCTGGTGCCGTCACGTTCCACCAGATAGGGAATGGCGTCGAGGCGTAGCCCATCGACACCAAGTTTCAGCCAGAACGCCATGATCCCGAGGATCGCGCGCAGGACATGCGGATTGTCGAAATTCAGGTCGGGCTGGTGGGAATAGAAACGGTGCCAGTAAAATGCCCCCGCCACCGGGTCGCGCGTCCAGTTCGAAATCTCCGTATCGCAGAAAATGACGCGCGTACCGGCATATTCCGTGCCGGTATCGGACCAGACATAGAAATTGCGTGCGACCGATCCGGGTTTCGCCTTGCGCGCGCGCTGGAACCATGGATGCTGGTCCGATGTGTGATTGATCACCAGTTCGGTGACCACGCGGATGTTGCGTGCATGGGCGGCGTTGATGAAATGGCGCACGTCCGCCATCGTGCCGTAATCGGGATGCACCGCGCGATAGGCCGAAATGTCATAGCCATCATCCTTACGCGGCGAGGGATAGAACGGCAGCAGCCAGATCGTGTTGACGCCAAGGTCCGCGATGTAATCCAGCCTGGAGGTCAGGCCACGGAAATCGCCGATCCCGTCATTGTCGGAATCAAAGAATGATTTGACATGGACCTGGTATATGACCGCGTCCTTGTACCATAACGGGTCGGTTGCCTGTGCCGGGACGTGTCCTGTCATGCTTCATGTCCTTCCACCGGGCGGACATGCCAGATCGCGAATGGCAGGTCGTGCGGATCAAGGCGGATGTGCTGGATCTTTCCGTGCCATGTCCCGTGCCGGTCATGCACCAGGTCATGCACCCGGATGGAGGCGTTGTCCGCCAGTCCCCATTCCCACAGGGGAACTTCGAAATCGGCTTCCTGCACGGCGGCCGGGTCAAGGCTGATGGCGACGAGCACGACATCGGACATGTCGGTCATGCCCTTTGCAAAATATATAATGGCGTCATTGAACATATTGTAAAAACGCACGCCCCGGTGCGTCTGCAGGCAGGGATGGTCGCGGCGGATCGCGTTCAGCATGGTGATTTCAGCTATGATGTCGGGTCCATGCTGGATGTCGCGTTTCCGGATCTGGTACTTTTCGGAATCCATATATTCCTCGCGCCCCGGAATGGGCGTTGCCTCGCACCGTTCAAACCCCTCATACATGCCCCACAGGCCCGACAGCGTGGTGGCCAGCGTCACGCGGATCAGATGTGCGGCGCGCGTGCTGTCCTGCACGAAAAACGGATTGATATCCGGCGTGTTTACGAAAAAATGGGGGCGGAAAAAATCGCAGACAGGCGCGCTGGTGATCTCCGTCATGTAGGACATCAGGTCTTCCTTGCCATTGCGCCACGTGAAATAGGTATAGGATTGCGTGAATCCCGCCTTTGCCAGTCTGTACATCATGCCGGGATGGGTAAAAGCTTCCGCCAGGAAGATGGTTTCCGGATAAAGCGCGTGTATGTCGGCAATCATCCATTCCCAGAACGGCAGGGGCTTGGTGTGGGGATTGTCCACGCGGAAGATCCGCACACCTTCACCGATCCACAGCAGCACAATATCGCGCAGGGCCAGCCATAGCGACGGGATGGCCCCTTCGGCATAGAAATCGACATTTACGATATCCTCATATGTCTTGGGCGGATTTTCCGCATGCCGGATCGATCCGTCCGCGCGGTGGTCAAACCATTGCGGGTGCTGCGTGATCCATGGATGGTCGGGCGCGCACTGGATTGCGAAATCCATCGCCAGTTCCAGGCCGTGCGCGCGTGCCGCCTGGTTCAGGTCGCGAAAATCGCTGAAGGTGCCAAGCTGCGGATGAATGCTGTCATGCCCGCCCTCGTCCGATCCGATGGCGTACGGGCTGCCGACATCGTCTGCGTCCGCATGAAGGGCATTGTTGCGCCCCTTGCGATTGAGGCGACCGATCGGATGGATGGGCGGGAAGTAGAGCACGTCAAAGCCCATGTCGCGGATATAGGGCAGGCGCGCGATGACGTCGCGCAGGGTCCCGTGCTGATGCGGTACGGGGCTTTGCGAACGGGGAAACAGTTCATACCAACTGCCATATCGCGCGGCGCGGCGATCCACGAAGATCGGGACGGGGGCCGGAAGCTGCGTCAGGAATGGCCGTCTTGCGACATGCGTCATCAGGGTGCGCACCTGTGGCGAAAGCAGCAGGCGTAGCGCCTCCTCCTGCGGCAGGTCCGGCAGCGTTTGCGCAAGGTGCAGGCACTGTTGGCGCTCCGTATCATGCGCGTCCGTGGCGGCAGCGTGGATCAGCAGGCGCGCATCTTCCACGTCCTGCGCACTGATACGGCCTGCGGCCTGTTTCTTCTCAAGGGCGCGCGCAACGGAGGCGTAACTGTCCACCCAGGCCGTGATCGTGTATTCCCATGGGCCAATCCGGTCCGGATACATGAAACCGCGCCAGCGGCCGTTCCCGATCATCTCCATGCGTTCATGCCGCCAGCAGGCCGTGTCCATGGCGCGCCAGCACAGGCGGGCCGCCAGAAGGTCGTGCCCGTCCATGAAAATATCGGCCTCCACCATGACCGGGGTGTCAATTTCCGCCTTGGCAGAAAAGCGGGAGGGGGTGATGGCGGGGGTGACGTTTTCAATGACGATGCGACTGTGGCGTGCGGCGGTGCGCGCATCCGGGGAGGGATGGGTCATGACCGGCGCATGCTGCCGCGCGCCCTCCAGCACCCGTACCTCGCCCGCACGCAGGCCAAGCCGCCCCTTGCGGATTTGGTGCGCGACCGCGATATCGCCATCAATCGGCCCGAACGCCACCGGATCCAGCGGCAGGGTCGCAAGGGGGAGGAAAGCCTCCTGCCCTAAGGATGCATTCGCCAGGACCAGCCGCGTATAACGCTCCGCGTGGAACGCCAGGACCGTGACCGGTGCATCGGCGGATGTCAGGCGCATGGGACGTGGCAGCGGCTTCCCGCGTCGCATGGCAATCATCCGGCCTGCCGCGATGATCGCATCGCGCACCCTGATGTCCTGCCCGTCATCATCGTCTGCGGAAACAAGCAGGCCATCCCCGGTTGCCCCGCACAGGCGCAGGTTCATGACCACCTGATCGCCCGGCAGCAGCGGGGCTGACCCGCCGGGCAGGGGCAGCGGACATGCAAGCCGCCCGACACCGGGGGGAAGGGGCGCCCATTCCGCCTCGAACCACGGATCGCGCCGGTTCCACCATGCGAGAGAGGAACTGACCATGTTCACCCCGCTCAGGGCGACCTGACGCACCATGTCAGGGGGCAGGCCCGCCGTCCATGCGATCCAGCGGCATGCGGGCGTGATCGCGTGCGAGGAGCGGATGATGTCCCGCAGCATTTCAGGTGGCACATCCCATGGCGCGTCACAGCGGAACCCCGCCACGCCTGCCTCCAGAAGGGAATGCAGGACCGTGGCCCAGTATCGGTGAATTTCCTGTGAATGTCCGGCAAAATCCCATCTGGCGGCACGCGGGTCATGATCCGGCAGGCACCATGTGGGATGCTGGCGCGCAAGCGTTCCATCCCGCGCCATCCGGTCAAGCGGCAGGTCGAGCAGGATGGCGATCCCATGTTTGCGCGCCGCGGCACATAACTGGCGCAATCCCGTCGCGAACGGGACATCCCATGACAGGTCCGCGCTTCCTTCGGAATGGGAGGATACGAGGAACGGATCCCCGGTCGCGGCAAACAGGGGCGCAACCAGCAGGTCGGTAAAACCGCTGGCGGCCGCGCGCGCCAGCAGCCGTGCCCAACCCTCCGGCCGTCCTATCGCCGCGGGGGGCAGGTAGCGGATGACCGGCGACCATGACGGCAGGTCGTCATCGCTGGTGTGGACATGCGGTTGCGGATTGCCTGACACCATGCCGGTTCTTTCTTCGGGCTTGCGTATCGGCGGGCCGCGATCCCGGATGGGCAGGGCGACCCGATGATAGGCTCAGAACGGCGAAGTCAGGAAAAAGGACGGACAGGGCAGGGGAAAACAGGATAACAAATCCGTGTTTCATGCCGGAAACGGGATCAGTCGAGGGTGCCATCCACCATGACGAAGGGCTCCCCGCGGGAGCAGGTTTCGACACGGGCATGGATGCCGTAGGTCTGTTGCAGCAGGTCGGGGGAGATGACCGTGCGGGCGGGGCCTGCGGCAATCAGGCGTCCGTCACGCATGATGATGGCGTCATCGGTCATGCGCACGGCGATGTTGAGGTCATGCAGCACGATCATCGTCACGATGCCCCGCGCCGCCGTCGTGCGCCGCACGATATCCATGACCGAAAACTGATGATGCAGGTCCAGCGCGCTGAGCGGTTCGTCAAGCAGCAGCGCCTCCGGCCGCCGTCCCAGCGCCTGCGCGAGGCCCACAAGCTGTCGCTGCCCGCCGGAGAGTTCATCCATGTAGCGCATCGCCAGGTCCTCGATCCCGAAGGTGGCGAGCGTCTCCAGGGTTTCATCAATCACGCCGGTTTCGGCCATGGCCTGCATGCCATTGACATGGCGCGCGGCGATCAGGGATTCCAGCACCTGCAGATGCACCGGCGCAGGCAACGCCTGTGGCAGGTAGACACAGTGGCGCGTGCGCTGCGCCAGTGGCATGCGCGACAGTTCCATGCCGTTGAGCGTGATGACGGCCGGTGAAGGCACGATCCCCGCCACCGCCCGCAGGAATGTTGACTTCCCGCTGCCGTTCGGACCCAGCAGCGCGCAGACGCGCCCGCAGGGAAACGGGGCGGGGTTGAGGTCATGCAGCACGGTGCGGCGACCGTAACTTACGCTGACATGCTGCGCGGACAGTCCACTTTCGCTCATGACAGGCCCTGCCGGCGCAGGACGATCGTCAGGAAAAACGGAATCCCCACCAGTGCCGTGACAATGCCGGTGGGGATGATGACGCCGGGAATGATGTTGCGCGCGGCAACCGATGACAGCGACATGATGAGGCAGCCGACAAGCATGCTGCCCGGCAGGTAGAAACGGTGGTCCTCCCCCAGCAGGCGACGCGCGATGTGGGGGGCGACCAGTCCGATGAAGCCGATCGTCCCGACAAAGGAGACCGCCAGCGCGGACAGGATGCTGATCCGCAGCAGCGCCGCACGCCGCACGCGCGGGATATCGACGCCCAGGCTTGCGGCGCGTTCTTCGCCCATGCGCAGGACCGTCAGGCGCCATGCCGCGCGGAACGACAGCGGCGCAATCAGCACGCACGCGGCGGCAAGGATGCCGATCTTGGGCCATGTCGCACGTGTCAGGCTGCCCATCGTCCAGAAGACGAGGTCCTGCAGCGCGTCTTCGCTGGCGATGAACTGCAGGAGGGAGACAAGGGCATGGAACATGAAGACCAGCGCGATGCCGAACAGGACGACCGTCCCCGTGCCCGACCCGCGCAGGCGGGAGACGAGGTCGAGCAGGAAGACCGACCCGATCGAGAACACGAAGGCATCGGTGGAGACGATCCACGTTTCCGGCACGCCGGGGATATGCCATTGCAGGATGATCGCAAGCGACGCCCCGAACGCCGCCGCCGCCGAAACGCCCAGCGTGAACGGACTGGCCAGCGGGTTGGCAAGGATGGTCTGCATCTCCGCCCCCGACAGGCCAAGGGCGGCCCCCACGCAGATCGCCATCAGGGCATAGGGCAGGCGGATCTGCCAGACGATCACGCTTTCACCCGCAGGGGCGTCATGGGGGTGCAGCAGGATATGCAACAGGCGCGCGGGCGACAGGCCCGACGGGCCCAGCGCGAAATCCAGCGTCACGGAACATGCGATCAGCCCCATGATGACCGCCATGACCAGCACGCGCCGCCGCAACATCGCGCGGTACAGGGCGTGGATGTCGCCTGTATCGAGACTGCGCCTGGTGATGGGGGTGGGGGAGATACTGCTCATGCGGCCTCAGGGCGTGATCCAGAATGTGCCCGTCTGCGGGACCGGAAGGAAACGGTCATAAAGTTCCTTCTGCGTCTTTGCGGGGTCGATATCCGCGAACAGGTCGGGATGGAACCACCTGGCCATCACCTCCACCGCAAGGATATTGTAAGGAGAGTCGTAGAAGGCATGCCACAGCCCATAGGCATGGCCGCCGGTCACGGCGCGCAGGGTGGAAATCCCCGGCCGGTCCTCCACCGCCCTGAGCGAGGAGCGGGCCAGTTCGGGGGAGACCTCCGCCCCCATGCGCAGTCCCGGTCCTGCCGCCTTCGGTCCCTTGGTGCCATCGGCGATATAGATGTCGGGGTTCGACGCGATCACCTTTTCCAGCGAGATGTCACCGATATATCCGGGCAGGAGGGGGGCTGCGATATTGTTGCCGCCCGCGGCCTCGATGAACGCGCCCATGTTGCCCTTGCCCGCCGTGTGGCAGCAGCTTTCACGCATTGCCGCCAGCATCTCGATAAAGACCCTGGGGCGGTGGTCCGCCGGGATTGTGGCAACGGTCCGGGTGATGCGATCAAGGTGCGACTGGTAGAAATCGATATATTCGCGCGCTTCGGCTTCGCGGTTCAGGACGGTGCCGAGGATACGCATCGACGGGATGGTATCATGCAGGGGATTGGCGCGGAAATCCACGAATACCACGGGGATGTGCGCGGCCTCCAGTTGGTTGACAAGCTCGCTTGACGCGCCGGGGCCGTGCCCGGAAACCGTCAGGATGGCAAGGTCGGGATGCAGGTCCAGCACCTTTTCGGGGCTGACGGTATCGGCCGTGGTCTTGCCGATCAGCGCGACCTTGGCCGCTGCAGGGAAACGGGCGACATACTGGTCATAACTCTGGGTATCGGCGCCACGGAATTCCCCCTGCCAGCCGACGATGCGGTCGAACAGGTGTGCGCGCTCCAGCGGGGCGAGCGCATAGACCAGGCGTCCTTCGCCAAGGATGATGCGGTGTACGTCCTGCGGGATTTCAACCGTGCGTCCCGCCATGTCCGTAATGGTGGCGCCGTGGGCCTGCGTGGCGCACAGGCCGCCGGTCAGCGAAATGGCCGCGAGGAGGGCCGTCATTACACGTCCGCACCGATGGAAAATTCGTTTCATGCCGGTTTTCCTGCCTTGCGTTGCCCCGCTGTCGCCATACGCACGATATGCACGGGGAATTCCTGAGCAGGGTGTGCTGATAATGATAATTGTTATCATTGTCAATTTTCGGCCGCCGCCATGACCGGATGCCCGGCGCGCCCAGCGCTGAGATTATCAGAACACGGTGTGCATATATCTGCATTCGACTTTGGCATGGGGGTGGTCTACTGAAATCCGTAATGCATGCCTCTGCACACCATATGCAGCCAGTGGGAAAAGGTCGGGCGACAATGAAGGAAATGGCGGCGTGAGGCAGGCGATACGTGGTGCGGGCGGGTGGCTCGACCGGTATTTCAGCATCTCGCGACGTGGTTCGACCCCGGGGCGGGAGGTCGTGGCCGGGGTGACCACCTTTGGCGCCGTGGCCTATATCATGGCGGTCAACCCGGCCATCCTGTCGATGGCGGGACTGGACCACCACGACATGATCATGACGACCATCGCCGCATCGGTATGCGGGACGCTGCTGATGGCGCTGATGGCCAACCTGCCGATCGCGCTGGCCCCGGCGATGAGCAGCAACATCATCTTCGCACAGGTCGTCGTGATGCATATGGGCATCAGTCCGGCCGTCGCCTTCGCCATGGTCTTCCTTGGCGGGATCGTCTTCGTGCTGCTGGCGCTGACGTCATGGCGGCAGAAGATCATCGACGGGTTTCCCGAACCTGTCGTCTGTGGCATCCGCTGCGCCATCGGGGCGTTCATCGTGCGGATCGGCATGACGACCAGCGGCCTGCTGGTGCCCTCCCACGATGGTTTCGCCTTTGGCCTGCTGCGCCAGCCTGCGGTTGACCTGGCGCTTGGCGGACTGGCGCTGGCGATGGTGCTGTCATACCTGCGGGTGCCTGCGGCGATGCTGCTGTCGATCGTCGTGACAAGCTGCGCGGGCCTGTTCGTGCATGGTCCTGATGGCAGGCTGCTGACACGCCTGCCCGCGCATGTCTCCGACTGGCCGCATTATCCGTATCACCTGCTGTTCGCGTTTGATTTCCATGGGTTTTTCGCGAACATCCTCGTCCTGTTTCCCGTTACGCTGTATTTTTTCCTCAGCGACTTCTTCGATGCGACGGGGACGATGATGGCCGTTACCCAGCGTGCAACGCAGGGCAGGGGCGGGCCGCCGCTGCCGCTGGGGCGTTCGGCCTTCTGCGCCGATGGGGCCGCCAGCGTGATCGGGGCCAGCCTCGGCACCAGTACGGTCTCGGCCTATCTGGAATCCCTTGTGGGGGTGGAGGCCGGGGGCAGGACGGGCCTGTGCGCCATGGTCGTTGCGGTGCTGTTCGCCGTGTCGTCGTTCTTCTGGCCGCTGATTACCGCCATTCCCGCGGTCGCCACCGGCCCGGTGCTGATTGTCGTGGGGGTGGGGATGCTGTCCACGCTGGCATCGCCACAGACGCACGCCCTTGATGACCTTGCCTCCCCCCTGCTGATGGTGGTGATCACCCTCATGACGGGGAATTTCATGCTGGCGCTGGCCTGTGGCCTGCTGCTGCACACCCTCCTGCTTCTGGGACGGCGGCAGTGGTGGCGGCTGACGCCCATGCTGGTGGGGCTGGATATCGTGTTCGTCGTCTTCCTGTGGCTTGAAAGCGGCATGCAGGGCTGAACGGACGCCGGGGTTCAGAAATCGTCCTCGCCCATGAAACCGTGGGCCAGCAGCAGGCGCGATGTCGCGTACCATGCCTCCCGCGCGGCATCGTGATTGTCGCACATCTCCGCCTGGACCATCGCCCCGTCGAGCAGCATGCACAGCGTGCGGCCCAGCGTCGTCGCGGTCTCGATCTCCATCCCGCCGGCCTGCAGAAGCTGGCTGAAGGCGCTGCACATGCTGTCCTTCTGCGCCTGGAGCAGTTGCGTGATCTCGTCATGCCGGCGGCGGTATTCGGCGGCGGCATGCATGAACATGCACCCGTGGAAATCATCGCTTCTGAACAGCGCGTCGTACCAGTCGAAAATCGCCCGGATCTTCGCCAGCGGCGTCTGCTGCTCATTGATCGCAAGCGCCAGTTCATCCTCGATCTGGTGGATGTGCGTGGCGATCGCCTCTGACACCAATGTGTCCTTGGTCGGGAAATGGCGAAAGACCGTGGCCTTGGTCACGCCGGCACGGACGCGGATCGCATCCACGCTCACGCTCTGGTAACCGACACGGTTGAACAGCCATCGTGCGGCGTGCAGGACCTTGGTGCGCTTTCCCTGCCGGGAGCCATCGGAATAAGCGGTGGTGGGCATGAATGGTTATGCCTCGTATCGATTTGTTGCATTGCCAATCTATCTTTATAAAGCATATCTCGCAGGTTGGTAGTTCATTTTGTGGTGTGGCGTGGATTTGTGATTGAATCCGCCGCGCCGTCCCGCGCGCATTTTGGGCGCGTGGCGTCCGTCCTGTGCAAAGAGCACGCAATTTCATGCGGATGGGACCAATTTATTTTACTTTCCGAACAAAATGGGGCGTGCCAGTAATGGATTATCGCACATGCCGCCAACCCGGTTTTTTGTGGAGCCGGCCCCCGGATTCCCAGAACGGAAAGATTTTTGCCTGATGCTTCCTATCCTGCACCGCTCCCGCCGTTTCCTGCATGCCGCCTGCAGTTCCATGGCGCTGCTTGCCTCGCTGTGCGCGCCCGCGCTGGCCGATACGTCGTCCGTTGCGCTGATGCCGCGCCCGCATTCCGTCACCCTGTCGGGGCAGGATGTCGCGGCCACGGGTGGGGTGCGTATCGAATGGGCGGGCAGGCCCACGCCGATGCTCCGCCGCGCGGCGGAGCGTTTTTCCGCCCGCTTCGCGATGCTTGCAGGCGCCCCGTCCGCTGGCGGCACGCCGCTTGTGCTGCGTATCTCCAGCAGGGTCGATCCTGCGTACCTGAGCGTGCATGAACGTGAACATTATACCCTGAACGTCACGGCGCAGAACGGGATCAGCCTCGATGCCGATGGCCCTGCCGGCGTGGTGCACGGGCTTGCGACGCTGCTGCAGCTTGTGGTCCAGACGCCGCAGGGGCCGGTCATCCACGAGGCCACGATCGACGATGCGCCGCGTTTCGCATGGCGTGGCGTGATGATCGACGTGTCGCGTCATTTCATGTCGGTGGAGACCATGAAGCGTCAGCTTGACGCCATGGAACTGACGAAACTCAATGTCCTGCACTGGCATCTGAGTGACGGGACCGGTTTCCGTGTCGAAAGCCTCCGCTTCCCCCGCCTGCATCAGGTTGGTGGCCATAACCAGTATTACACCCAGGCGCAGGTGCGTGACATCGTGGCCTATGCCGCCGATCGCGGTATCCGCATCGTGCCGGAATTCGATGTGCCGGGCCATACGCTGTCCATACTGGAGGCCTATCCCGAACTGGCGGCCCAGCATGTCCCCACGGCGGAGGAGCGGGAGTCCCCCTGTTCGATCACCATCAACACGGTCAAGACCAAGGCGATCTGCAACAAGGTCTATAACCTGAACAACGCCGCGTTCGATCCGACCAAGCCGCAGACACTGAAGTTCGCGACGGAACTCTATGCCGAAATGGGCCGCCTGTTCCCCGACCACTATTTCCATTCCGGCGGGGACGAGGTGGCGCCCAGGCAGTGGAACGAAAATCCCGCCATCGTCGCCTATATGAAGAAGCACGGCTATGCCGATGCCCCGGCGCTGCAGGCCGCGTTTACCGCGCAGGTGGAGCGTGCGCTGGCACGGCAGGGCAAGATCATGATGGGCTGGGATGAGGTCAGCGAGGCCCCGATCCCGCGCGATGTCGTGGTGGAGGCATGGCGTGGGTCGAAATGGATCGCGTCGGCCACACAGGCGGGGCATCCGGTGGTGGTGTCTTCGGGCTACTATCTCGACCTGCTGAATCCGTCGTCGGAGCATTACAAGGTCGATCCCTATGACCCCAAGGCGGTCGGCCTGTCGCCTGAGGAAGTCGCGCGTGCGCGGCCAAGGCAGGGACCGATGATCGACGCCTTCGCGCTCGACCCGAACGTGCAGCCTCTGACCGCCGCGCAGCAGAAACTGGTCCTTGGTGGTGAAGCCCCGCTGTGGAGTGAAATCGTTTCCGATGAGATGGTCGATGCGCGCCTGTGGCCGCGTTCGGCCGCGATTGCCGAACGGTTCTGGTCCGATGCCTCGGTGCGGGACGTGGCGGACATGGAAAAGCGCCTGCCCGTGATCCAGCATGAACTGGAGGCGACGGGCCTGCAGGCCAGCGCGCATGAAAACGCCATGATCGCGCGCCTGACGCCGGGCAATGTCGGCCCGCTGCAGGTGCTGACATCGGTGACAAGCCCCGTGCGCAATTACGCCATGAACAGGCTGGCATCGCACAGCGGCGACGCCATGCTGAACGCACCGGGCGCGATTGCCGCCCCGGACAGTTTCGAGGCCAACAGGTTCAATGACATGGCGGCGCGTTACGTCGCGGGGGAAAAGGACCTTGCCGTTCCGCTGCGGCAGATGCTGAAGCTGTACCTGGCCAATGATGCGGGATATGCCGCCGTTGCGACGACGCCGCTTTTGCAGGATGCGCGCCCTGTGTCGCAGCAACTGGCCGCCGTGGCGCGTGTCGGGCTGGAGGCGATCAGGAAGCATCGCAGCCATGGCCATCACTGGCACAAACGCGTCAACAGGCTGCTGGCCCAGCAGGACGCCACTTTCGCCGGGTGCGCGGATGCCGTTGCGTCCTATACGCATGACCAGCCCCCTTCGGGCCTGCTGATCGATATCCTGCCGGGCCTGCATGCGCTGGTGAACCACGCGCATTGATCCCTGTAATGCCGCGCCTATGAAAGGGCTGTTTTCATGAAGCTGACGCGCAGGGTGGTCATGGGGGGCGGGATCGCCCTGTGTGGGGGCGGATTTTCGGGCGTCCGGGG